>JBAXOC010000018.1:0-12750 GCA_037133455.1 Comamonadaceae bacterium
CATCAATTTCTAAGCCGACAAACTCCACGCCGTAATCTGGCACGACCTTTCCAGGGGAGTTTTCTGCATGGCCTAGGAAATAATCTAAGACGCGCGACTGGTTCACATAGATGTGCGGAAATTCGCTGACACCATGCGCATCATCAGGCACGCGCGAGACGCGCACAATATTTTCTGGGTTCTTGTCATCGGGTTTCCAAAAGCACATCTCGACGTTGCGGTAGGCCTCGTCCACGATTGCATTGGCAAAGCCAAACGCTTGGAAGGTTTCAACCGAACGCGCCTGAATGCCGTCCGCTTGCCCCTGTGTCAGTCGGCCTTCCCTCCGTTCAATGGCGCGAACATTGATGCTGGGGAAATGAGAGAGCTGCGCAGCAACAGTCACGGCCGCGGGGCCTGTGCCAACGATGAGCACGTCCATCGCGTCGGGGATTTCGCTTGAGCGGTTGATGCCATGACCGGCAGCTGGTTTGATTCTGGGATTTTCTGATACGTAACCGCGGTGGTGGAATTGCATGGGCCTCTCCTTTGTCTCTATAATTGAAATGTGTTATCAAATATAGAGATAGTCTAACCGAGGTTTGCCATTAAAAGCAAGTCGTCAATGGAGGATCAGATGCAACCTATACAAGCAGTCAATCCGCGCGCCCTTAAAACGCAAGAGGGCTCTCAGACGCTAGCCCGAGGCCTTGCAGCGCTAGAGATCATCGGCGGTGCGCCTGCCCCCATCAGCGTTACGGCACTGTCGCAGCGCCTGAAAATCCACCGGTCCATGGGTTATCGCCTTGTCAAGACGCTTGAGCAGTGCGGCTTTGTCGAGCGCGATGCAGACGGCGGACTCCTGCTCGGCACCAAGCTAGCTAGCCTCGCTCGTCGCGTTGCCAAAGACCTTTTGTCGGCGACGGCTCCCGAACTGGCGACAATTGCTGAGGCACTTGAAATGACCGCTTTTTTAGTGGCCTACGACGGGGAATCTGCGGTCACTTTGAGTAGTGTTGAGCCGAAAAATCTCGAGACCACCTTAGGCAAGAAGCCCGGCAGTAAACATGCTGTCGGTCAGGGGGCCCCGGGGAAAGTCATTCAGTCACAACTGGATCCAAATAAATACCCACCGCAACCGTTTGAAATGAGCGAAAACGAGGTCATCCAGGGAATTGCGTCAATCGCCGTGCCGCTTCATCTCGCCAGTGGCCAGCCTGCAGCCATTGCCGTCCTCTATTTGCCTCACGAAGTGGACGAGGCCAGTGTGGCGGAGGTTCTCACTTTGGCGGCGAAGCGGATTTCCACCGTCATGGGATAAGAGTAAAGCGCAGAGCCCATAGGCGATGAACATTAATTGTCGATTTTTTCAGGACGTCCAAGATTTTTTTGCAACGTGTCCAGGGCGTCATACACCTGTTGTAACTGCTTGACACCCACTAGTTTTTCAAGCTCTAAGTATTCGCGCTCGATGATGGGGGCCATGCTTTTGCCAAGCTTTTTAGTAGATGCTGTGACGGTGACTTTTACCCGACGCTGGTCATGTTCCATTCGTTCACGCTTGATCAATCCAGCCTCTTCCATTCGCATGAGTACCCCAGCAATGCTTGGACTGGAAATCAAGCAGCGCTCGCACAACTGGCGAGGCTCTAAACCATCTTCATCTAAAAGCACGCGGAGAATTCTCCACTGCTGTTCGGTCACGCCATGTTTGTTGAGCAGAGGGCGAAAACGACTCATCAAGGCCTCCCTTGATTGAAGGAGTAAATGTGGCAAATTTTTATGCCTGAGGGGGCTTTTCATGGGTTTAAATCAATTTATATCAAAGGAACTGTATCGAATATCAGTGACGGTTTGAGTGTTTTGAATGAGTTAAGTGTAGGGATAACACCCATAAAAGTCCATCTAAGATTCATTGACTTACTAATAAGTGAGTGTTAAAGTTACGAATATATTAGCGAAACGCATTATTTCTGAGAGAAGACTATGTGGAACATTTCTCAAACGCCCTTCGGTGGCACTGTTTACGGTACGTTATTGAACCATCGCGAAGCCTTGGCCGCTTTGGGTGATCAAGTCAACGCAGCGCCTTACAAAGCACCGCCTAAGGCCCCGATTTTGTATATCAAACCGCGTAACACTTGGGCCCAAAGTGGTGACTCAGTTGTGGTGCCCTCAGATGTTCATGAACTGCAAATGGGTGCGACTTTGGGTGTGGTCATGGGACGTACCGCATCCAAGGTGAGTGTTGCGGATGCGATGGACTATGTCGCAGGCTATGTGGTTGTGAATGACATTAGCGTGCCGCATGCGTCGTTTTATCGACCATCCATGCGTTACAAATGCCGAGATGGATTTTGTCCCATGGGTGCATTTGTTCCACGCGAGACCGTTGTCAACCCTGATGCACTTGCAGTGACGGTGGCGATTGATGGTGTGGTGATGCAACAAACCGATACGGCTGGGCGCGTTCGATCGATTACGCAGTTATTGGCCGATGTCACGGAGTTCATGACTTTGCATCCAGGTGACATTCTCAGTATTGGCGTGTCTGCACATAGCCCCCTCGCACATGCTGGACAGTGCGTGACCATCTCGGTCGCTGGCGTTGGCCAGCTGGAAAACACGTTGGTTTCGGAGGAGTTGGTATGAAGCGCGCAAAAGTGGCTTATGGTGGTGCCATTCATGAGGCCTACGAGCATCCCGCAGGTTTGAAGCTGGCCGATGGCCGAGTTGTTGCTGAGGATGCCGTCGTGTGGTTGCCCCCTTTTGATGTGGGCACCATCATCGCTTTGGGCTTGAACTATGCGGACCACGTTAAAGAGCTCTCGAAAGAGTTAACGGTCACTGCCAAGGATGAACCCTTGGCATTTCTTAAAGGACGTAGCTCGTTGATTGGTCATCGTGCGCAAACCCGCCGTCCTAAAGGTGTTGCTTTCATGCACTACGAGTGCGAACTGGCGGTGGTGATTGGACGCACGGTGAAGAATGTCAAGCGTGAAGACGCGATGCAATGCGTTGCAGGCTACACCGTCGGCAATGACTATGCGATTCGTGACTATTTAGAAAACTATTACAGGCCCAATTTGCGTGTAAAAAACCGCGATGGCGGCACGGTGCTGGGTCCATGGTTTGTGGACGCAGCCGATGTGCCCGATCCGCACGCCTTGAAATTGAGAACCTTAGTCAATGGTGTGGTGACTCAGCAGGGAAACACCAGCGACTTGATTTCGGACATACCGACTTTGATTGAGTATTTGAGTGGATTCATGACATTGAATCCTGGTGATGTGATCTTGACGGGGACGCCAGACGGCGTTGTCAACGTCAACGTGGGCGATGAAGTTATCACAGAAATTGACGGTATTGGCCGACTGGTCAACACTATCGTTAGTGATGCCACTTTCGGTCGTTAAATCATTTTGAACATTTGAATGAAGGAAAGCATATGCGCATCGAGCATTTGATCAACGGTAAATCAGTCGCTGGCAAGGACTACTTTGAGACAGTCAACCCTGCCACGCAAGACGTTTTGGCCGAGGTAGCCAACGGCACATCCACAGAAGTAAACGCTGCGGTGCAAGCCGCTAAAGATGCATTCCCCGCATGGGCTGCGCGTCCAGCCACAGAGCGCGCCAAGATCATGCGCAGCTTGGGCGACTTGATCGCCAAGCATGTGCCAGAGATCGCACAAGCGGAAACCAAAGACACGGGCCAAACCATCAGTCAAACAGGCAAACAGTTGGTGCCGCGTGCTGCCGATAACTTCAACTACTTTGCAGAAATGTGCACGCGAGTGGATGGTCACACCTATCCCACCCCCACGCATTTGAACTACACCTTATTCCACCCCGTGGGTGTCTGCGCCTTGATTTCCCCGTGGAACGTGCCGTTCATGACTTCCACATGGAAGGTGGCACCGTGTCTCGCGTTTGGTAACACTGCGGTTTTGAAAATGAGTGAGCTCTCACCCTTGACCGCCGCACGGTTGGGCGAGTTGGCCTTAGAGGCAGGTGTGCCGGCTGGCGTATTGAACATCGTGCACGGTTACGGCAAAGAAGCCGGAGAGCCTTTGTGTGCACACCCTGATGTGCGCGCGATTTCGTTCACAGGGTCGACCGTGACAGGCAATCGCATTGTTCAAGCCGCGGGCCTGAAGAAGTTCAGCATGGAGCTCGGTGGCAAATCGCCTTTTGTCGTTTTTGAAGACGCCGATTTAGACCGCGCTTTGGATGCGGCTTTGTTCATGATCTTTAGCAACAATGGCGAACGCTGCACAGCGGGCAGCCGTATCTTGATACAAAAAAGCATCTATGCCGATTTCGCAGCCAAGTTTGCCGAACGTGCCAAGCGCATTGTGGTGGGTGACCCCTTGGATGAGAAAACCCTCATCGGCCCCATGATCAGCCAAGCTCATTTGGCCAAGGTGCGCAGCTACATTGAGTTAGGTACAAAAGAAGGTGCTTCGGTTTTGTGTGGCGGCTTAGATGCGCCAGACTTGCCGGCCCATTTGCATAAAGGCAACTTCGTACGCCCTACAGTGTTCGCCGATGTGGACAACCGCATGCGTATTGCACAAGAAGAAATTTTTGGCCCTGTGGCTTGCTTGATTTCTTTCACCGACGAGGCCGATGCCATTCGCCAAGCCAACGACATTGCATACGGTTTATCCAGCTATGTGTGGACTGAAAACATTGGCAAGGCGCACCGCGTTGCAGCAGCCATTGAGGCTGGTATGTGTTTTGTGAACAGCCAAAATGTGCGTGATTTACGTCAACCCTTCGGTGGCACCAAAGCCAGCGGGACGGGGCGTGAAGGGGGCACTTGGAGTTACGAAGTTTTCCTTGAGCCTAAAAATATTGCGGTCTCTATGGGATCGCACCACATCCCACATTGGGGTGTGTAAGCATCACCATCTAACGCAGAATCAAGGAGAATCCTATGGGAAAACTCGCACTCGCCGCAAAAATCACCCATGTGCCCAGCATGTACCTGAGTGAATTGCCGGGGCCTCGCTTTGGCACACGCCAAGACGCCATTGACGGCCACAAAGAAATCAGTCGGCGTTGCCGTGCGTTGGGGGTGGACACCTTGGTGGTGTTTGACACCCATTGGCTGGTCAATGCCAATTACCACATCAACTGCGGTGCGCACTTCAAAGGTTCTTTCACCAGCAATGAGTTGCCACACTTCATCAGCAACATGGCGTATGAGTCTGCTGGCAATCCAGAGCTTGGCCATATTTTGGCCAAAGCTTGCAATGCTTACGGCGTAGAGACCTTGGCACACGATGCCACCACACTGCAGCCTGAATACGGAACCTTGGTGCCGCTGCGCTACATGAATCAAGACCAACACTTCAAAGTGATTTCGGTCTCGGCCCTGTGCACCTCGCATTACCTAAACGACAGTGCACGCTTGGGATGGGCCATGCGCGAAGCGGTGGAGAAAAACTACGACGGCACTGTGGCCTTCTTGGCCAGTGGTTCACTCTCACACCGGTTTGCGCAAAACGGTTTGGCACCTGAGTTTGCTTTGAAAGTTTGGAGCCCGTTCCTTGAACACTTGGATAAGCATGTGCTTGACATGTGGCACAAACGCGAGTGGGCAGATTTTTGTGAAATGCTTCCTGAATATGCGGCCAAAGGCCACGGCGAAGGTTTTATGCACGACACCGCCATGTTGCTCGGTTCACTGGGTTGGAGTGGTTATCAAGGTGCCGTGGACATTGTGACGCCTTACTTTGGTGCTTCAGGCACAGGTCAACTCAACGCGGTGTTCGAGGTTACCCCGCAAGACGACCAACACATTCCTGCTGCTGTGGCCAGTCAAGCCCAGGGCTACAAAGTCGCCACTCGGTTGTAAACCATGCCTCATCTCGTCATTCTCTATACCGGCCAACTCGACCAAGCGGTTGACATGAAATCGTTGTGTCGACAACTCGCCGATGCCATGCTCACCGTCAAGGATGAGACTGGCAAGCAAGTGTTTCCCAAGGGAGGTACGCGCGTTCTGGCTTACCCCGCACCGCACTATGCGGTGTCCGATGGTGGCGCAGCCGGCGTTGCAGCAGGTGGCGATGGCGACTATGCCTTTGTGTACCTTAATTTGCGCATGGGGCGTGGTCGCACAGAAGCTACACAAAATCGTGTAGGTGAGACCTTGCTCGGTTTGGCCAAAACATTTTTCTCACCACTCATGGCCACCAAGCACATGGGTGTGACCTTGCAAATCGATGTCGGACAAGAAGTGTTTGATGCCAAGCACAGCAGCCTCCATCCACTCTTTAACAAAGCATAAGCATGTCAGTATTCACCGAAGAACAAATTCAAGTCTTGGCGGGTGAGCTAAATCACGCCGAGAAAACACGCACGCAAGTCGAACATTTCTCTAAACGTTTTCCTGGAATGACCATCGAAGACGGCTACCGCATCAACCGCGCTTGGATGGCTTTAAAAATTTCAGAAGATCGCACTGTCATCGGCCACAAAATCGGCTTGACCAGTCGTGCCATGCAGCAATCAAGCCAAATAGATGAGCCCGATTACGGCACCTTATTGGACGACATGCTATTCACCTGTACCCCAGGCGAGGTGCTAAATATTCCGTTCACTAAGTTCATCGCACCGCGTGTGGAGGTGGAACTCGCGTTCATATTGAAGAAGGAATTACGTGGACCCAACGTCACCATAGAAGAAGTGTTGGACGCTACCGAGTACGTCACACCGGCCATTGAAATCATCGACTCACGTATTGAGCAATTCGACCGCCACACCAAAGTTATGCGTAAAGTGTTTGACACGATCAGCGACAACGCGGCCAATGGCGGGATTGTTTTGGGTGCGAATAAGGTGGATGCAAAAACCACCAACCTGCCATGGTGCGGTGCCATCTTGCGTCAAAACGGCGTGGTGGAAGAAACAGGTTTAGCCGCAGGCGTGCAAGGCCACCCCGCCATTGGCATTGCATGGTTGGCCAACAAACTCGCACCTTGGGGCGAACACTTGGCTGCCGGTGAAATTGTTTTGGCGGGCTCATTCACCAAGCCTGCACCTGCCAAGCAGGGCGATGCGTTTGAGGCCGATTACGGTCCTCTCGGTTGTTTGAAATTTAAGTTTGTTTGAGGGCTGACATTCTTCACAAGTATCTATTCGCCGAAACGCTGTGGCTGATGGGCCGTTGTTGAAAACCAGAAAGAATTTTAAAAATGCAGATCACACACAACAAATTTTTAGCTGAAATTAGACAAGGCCACACCCAAATTGGCTGCTGGGTTGGCCTGGCAGATGCCAACGTGGCCGAGGCCTTGGCCGGCTGCGGTTTTGATTGGTTGTTGCTCGACGGCGAGCACGCACCTAATGATGTCCGTACCGTGCTGGAGCAACTTCGTGCGGTTGCGCCCTATGCCGTGTCGCCTATCGTACGGCCCGTGCAAGGCGATGTAGCTCTAATAAAACAATACCTCGATGTGGGCGCACAAACCCTACTGGTGCCCATGGTGGATACCCCTGAGCATGCCGCTCTGTTGGTCAAGGCCATGCGTTATCCGCCCGATGGCATTCGTGGTATGGGCGCAGCGTTGGCCAGAGCCTCGCGTTGGAACCAGGTTGAAAATTATTTAAACCTCGCCAACGAGCAGATGTGTTTGCTGGTGCAAGCCGAAACCCCATTGGCGCTGAAAAACATCGAAGCCATTGCGAAGACCGAGGGGGTCGACGGTGTCTTTTTTGGCCCTTCAGATTTGTCGGCTTCGATGGGCTTTCGGGGTCAACCTTCTCATCCAGAAGTGCAAAAGGCCATCCTTGATGCCATCACCAAAGTGCGCGCAGCAGGCAAGGCTGCCGGCATTTTGGTGACCGACAAAAAACTGGCCAACGACTACCTTGCGCATGGCGCTAACTTTGTGGCGGTGGGGGTAGACACCTCGTTATTGGTCAAGGCCGCAACAGACTTGGCGCAGAGCTTTAAAAACCCTACTTCGTCAGCCGCATTCGGCGGCGCTGTCGGTGCAACGGGTGGCTACTAAGCCAACCCATTTATTTTGAATTGAAATCGGATCACCATGCCATTTAAACGTCTGAAAGACACCAGCCTCGTCAAATCACAGTGCTTGATAAACGGACAGTGGGTCGAAGCGGATAGCGGCCAAACTAGTGCTGTCATCAACCCGGCTGACGGTAACGAGATTGCCCGCGTGGCTTATGCGAGCACAGCAGAAACGCAACGCGCCATTGAGGCGGCGGATCAAGCCTGGGGGTCCTGGCGTGAAGAAACCGCAGAGCACCGTGGTAATTTATTGCGCAAGTGGTTCGATTTAATGATCGAACACCAAGAAGATTTGGCCGTGATCTTGACCGCCGAACAGGGCAAGCCATTGGCCGAAGCGCGGGCTGAAATGAGTTACGCCGCCTCTTATGTGGCTTGGTACGCCGAAGAAGGCAAACGCGTGTACGGCGAAACCGTGCCATCGCCTTGGGGTGATAAAAAAATCATCGTCACCCGCGAGTCTTTGGGGGTGTGTGCGGCTATCACACCTTGGAATTTTCCAGCGGCCATGATTACGCGCAAAGTGGCGCCCGCGTTGGCGGCTGGTTGCACGATGGTGGTCAAGCCTGCGCCTCAAACACCTTTAACAGCCTTGGCTATGGCTGAATTGGCGCAACGCGCTGGTATTCCGCGTGGGGTGTTGAGCGTCATCACTGGCGATGCGGTGGGCATTGGCGGCGCACTCACGAGCAGCCCCTTGGTGAAGAAATTGACCTTCACAGGCAGTACCGCCACCGGCCGATTGCTGGCTGCGCAATGCGCACCGACGCTGAAAAAGCTGTCGCTCGAGCTGGGTGGTAACGCACCCTTCATTGTGTTTGACGATGCCGACTTGGATGAAGCGGTGTTGGGCGCCATGGCGTCTAAATTTCGCAACATGGGCCAGACCTGTGTGTGTTCGAATCGGTTCTTGGTGCAAGATGGCGTGTATGACGCCTTCGCTGAGAAGTTGAAACAAGCCATGGCGGGGTTGAAGCTAGGCTCAGGTTTTGCAGCTGACACAACACAAGGCCCGTTGATTGACGGTAAAGCCATGGATAAGGTGCAAAGGTTGGTTGCCGATGCTGTGAAAAAAGGCGCGAAGGTTTTGACAGGCGGTCAGCCCAGCGGCTTAGGCGGCACGTATTACGAACCCACCTTGCTGGGCGATGTTGAGTCGACCATGCAGATTGCCCAAGAAGAAGTGTTTGGTCCTGTGGCGCCTTTGTTTCGGTTTAAAACCGAAGTACAAGCGGTGGCTATGGCGAATGACACCGAGTTTGGTTTGGCTGCATATTTTTACGCACGCGACATTGGTCGCGTCTGGCGTGTGAGCGGCCGATTGCAATACGGCATGGTGGGCATCAACAGCGGTGTCATTTCTACAGCGGTTGCACCATTTGGTGGTGTGAAGCAGTCTGGCCAAGGACGAGAGGGCGGGCGTCAAGGTATTGATGCTTACCTAGAAAGCAAATACTTGTGCATGGGTGGCCTAGGTCCCATTTAAAAAGGAACAACGATGAGTCAAAACATAACACTATCAATCAAAAAATCTATGAACGCCGTCATTGCACTCGGCCTACTGGTCAGCCTGTCGATGCCGGCAGTTCACGCCCAAAGTTTCCCGGCCAAACCTATTCGGTTCATCAATAATTTCCCCGCCGGTGGGCCATCAGACTTTCTGGCAAGAACAGTCGGCGAAGCCATCACCACCAACTTCAAACAACCGGTGATCACCGAAAACAAGGCTGGTGCGGGTGGCAATATCGGTGCTGACTTCGTAGCAAAAAGCCCCGCAGATGGATACACCGTATTGATCGGCATAGATACGGCTTTTACGGTCAACCCCTACATCTACAAAGGAATGCCCTTCAAACCTGCAGACTTCAAGCCCATCATGGTGATGGTGTCTTCGGGTTTATTGGTAGGCGCTTATCCCGGTACGGGCATCAAAACCTTGAAAGACCTGATCGCACAAGGCAAGGGCAAAGGCCTGAACTTCAGCAGCGGCGGCAGCGGCAGTCCCGGCCACTTGGCATCTGAAA
Organism: Comamonadaceae bacterium; assembly: GCA_037133455.1. Taxonomy (GTDB): domain Bacteria; phylum Pseudomonadota; class Gammaproteobacteria; order Burkholderiales; family Burkholderiaceae_C; genus Allorhodoferax. The sequence goes on from JBAXOC010000018.1 coordinate 10,050, forward strand.
TTTTCATGGACGCCGCGGACATCAAAATCCAGCACGTTCCTTACAAAGGCAACAGCCCAGCCGTCTTGGCCGTTTTGTCTGGTGAAGTAGACGCAGGCGTGCTGGCTACCCCCGGTATGCTGCCGCATGTCAAAGCAGGCAAGATCACGCCGTTGGCGGTCACCAGCAGGCAACGCTCCCGCTCTGCACCCGATGTGCCGACTGTGCTGGAGGCCGGCCTGAAAGAGCTGGAGTTGGAAGTGTTGTACGTAGCGATGGTCCCTGCGGCCACCCCAGAGCCCGTGGTCCAGGTGCTACAAAAGGCATTCACGGATGCACTCAAACGCCCGGACACCCAAGCCCAATTGGTCAGCATGGACCTGTTCTATGAAGGACTGACCGGCCCAGAAGCGGTCAAACGCTTGAGCGACTTGTCCCTGCGTTATGGGCGCATCATCAAATCAACTGGAATGAAAGTGGAATGAGAGCATGAGCACTGCTGCTAGCCAACGCCCCAACATCATCTTCATCGTTGCCGACGATTTAGGCTTTGCCGATCTAGGCTGCTACGGTGGTCGCGATGCTCAGTTTGGTAAAATCTCGCCCGTCATCGACCAACTGGCGGCGAATGGCCTGAAGTTCACCGATGGGTACGCCAACTCCCCCGTTTGCTCCCCTACTCGCTTTGCCTTGATGACCGCCCGGTACCAGTACCGCTTGCGGGGTGCGGCTGAAGAACCCATCAACAGCCGATCCCGCCACAGCACAACGCTCGGACTACCCACATCGCACCCGACCCTGCCATCCACACTTAAAGCCGTGGGCTACCGCACCGCCTTGATTGGTAAGTGGCACTTGGGATACCCCCCCACATTCGGACCATTGCGATCAGGTTACGACGAATTTTTCGGCCCCATGGCAGGGGGCGTTGACTACTTTACCCATTGCGCCTCGAATGGATCGCACGACCTATGGGTCGGCGAAGAAGAGCAACCTCACGAAGGTTATTTGACAGACCTGATTTCGCGCAATTCAGTCGACTTTATTCACCGCATGAGCCAAGGTGATCGAAAAAACGATCCCTTCTTTCTCAGCATGCACTACACCGCGCCGCATTGGCCCTGGGAAACACGCGAAGACCATGCCTTGGCGGCCACCATCAAGGACAATATTTTCCACTTGCAAGGCGGCAACATTCACACCTACCACCGCATGATTCACCACATGGACGAAGGCATCGGTTGGGTGGTCGAGGCCCTGCGCGAAACGGGACAACTGGAGAATACGTTGATTGTGTTCACCAGTGACAATGGCGGCGAACGCTTCAGTGACAACTGGCCTTTGGTGGGCGGCAAAATGGACCTCACCGAAGGCGGCATTCGGGTGCCATGGATTGCCCACTGGCCCGCCACCATCGCTCCTGGTGGCATCAGCCAACAGCATTGCATGACGATGGACTGGTCTGCCACCCTGATGGAGCTCGGCGGCGCAAACATAGACGCCGACTACCCCTTGGACGGCGTATCCCTGACCGGCACATTGCGCAATCCCGCCCACACGTTTGAGCGCCCTATGCATTGGCGCATGAACCACCGAGGCCAAAGAGCGATGCGGGTTGGCGACTGGAAATACCTGCGTGTCGATGGCAACGATTACCTATTCAATATTCCAGGAGACGCCCGCGAACGCGCCAATTTAGGGGGCCGACAACCCGAACAATTGCAAGCCTTGCGCGAGCGCTGGGAGGCTTGGAACGCGACCATGCCGGCAATCCCTGACGACGCCACTGTCAGTGTTGGGTATTCTGTCAAAGACATGCCGCAACGTTGATTATGGCCATGCGGACTCGATGTCGCTTGGCCATTTTTGTTATCAACTTATTGGATGTATCAGTCAGCAGTGAAACCTGAAGCCTTAACGACTGGTGCCCAGCGAGCGGTTTCCGAGCTCATCAGCAGTTGAAGGTCTTGTGGGCTGCCACCACCGATTTCCAGGCCCATTTTGATGAAGCGGTCTTTGAGGGCTGGGTTTTTCAAAGCGCGGTTCACAGCGGCGTTCAAAGTGGTGATCTGCGATGAGTCCGTGCCGCTCGGTACGAACAGTGCAAACCAGCCTACGCCGACCAAATCCTTGAAACCCGACTCACGCAAGGTGGGTACATCCGGAAACAAAGCATTGCGGGTCAGGCCTGAGGTGGCCAGAATGCGGATTCTGCCTGCGCGGTGCATCTCGCCCTGGTCCACCAAGGTGTCAATGCCCAAAGTCACTTGATCGCCAATGAGGGCTGTCATCAATTGCGCGCCACCGTTGTAAGGCACATGGATCATGTCGAGACCCGTTTTCTGACCGATCATGACGCCAAAGAAATGCGGCAAGCTGCCTGGTGCAGGTGAGCCGAACGTGCCCAATGTGGGTGTCTTTTTGACCACGGGCAACAAGTCTGCAATGCTGCGAATGGGGCTATCGGCTTTGACCGACACGCCAAACTGAAAGTCGGCAATGTGCGCCACGGGCACGAGGTCTTTTTGCGCGTCGTAGTTGAGCTTTTTGTACACCAGCGGTGCCAACACGGGCACCACAATCGGAGCCAACATGACTGTCGCGCCATTGGGCGCAGCATTCTTCAAGGCTTCAGCGGCGATGCGCCCACCCGCACCCACACGGTTTTCAACCACAACGGGGCGGCCCAATTCGTCCTTGAGGCGTTCTGCCAAAAGACGCG
>JBAXOC010000019.1:0-12717 GCA_037133455.1 Comamonadaceae bacterium
CCGCAATACCTTCGGGGTAAGCGTTGAGAAACAGGCCGCTGGTCTTATCAAAAATGAGTTTGTTGTGCGGGTTACGGCCGTCGCCGGGTGGGCCTTTGGCGGGGTCAGGATCAAAAGCAAACAAGCCTTCACGTTCTCCCTCATCTAACACCACCAGTTGCGGCGCGTTGGTAAAACGCTTCAAGAATGCATGGTCAATGACATCTTTTTTGATCAAGACATGCAACAAAGCCATCAAGAGCGCACCATCCGTGCCAGGCTTGATGGGAATCCATTCATCGGCAATCGCAGAGTAGCCCGTGCGCACCGGGTTGATAGAAATAAAGCGCCCGCCACTGCGTTTGAATTTCGAAATAGCAATCTTCATCGGATTGCTGTGGTGATCTTCGGCGGTACCCAGCATCACAAACACTTTGGCACGATCCAGATCCGGGCCACCAAACTCCCAAAAACTTCCGCCGATCGTGTAGATCATTCCTGCGGCCATGTTGACAGAACAAAAGCCTCCGTGGGCGGCGTAATTGGGTGTTCCAAACTGGCGTGCAAACAAACCCGTGAGCGCCTGCATCTGGTCGCGCCCGGTGAACATCGCAAATTTTTTCGGGTCGGTTGCGCGAATTTTGCCCAAACGTTCGGTCAAAATTTCATAGGCTTTTTCCCACGAAATCGCTTCGAACTCAGACGCACCGCGGTCGCTGCCGGGTTTACGCAACAGCGGCTGCGTTAAGCGTGCTGGCGACTGCTGCTTCATGATTCCTGATGCCCCCTTGGCACAAATCACGCCTTGGTTAAGCGGGTGATTGGGGTTACCGTCGATGTAACGCACCTCCGGCCCATTCTCGCCCTCGCGCAAATGCACCCGGATGCCACAGCGACACGCACACATATAGCACGTCGTGCACTTGATCGTGGTGTCTGCAGTCGGCGTAGGCGCCACCAAAGGGTTGTGAACCGGCTCAGAAGAAAGAAACTTGAACACGTTAGCGTCCTTATGTTGGTTGGGCCGTGTCAGGCATAGCCAACACCGCCAAAGCGACCGAAGCCAGACGCGACTGCAAAGAGTCGGCCCGCGAAGTCAACACAATGGGAACCGCAGCCCCCAATACCAAGCCCGCACAATCACCGCCACCGATGTAGTTGAAACTTTTGTAGAGCATGTTGCCGGCGTTGAGGTCTGGCATGATTAAAAGGTCGGCGTCACCTGCCACTTGGGAATTCATTTTTTTAATGCGCGCAGCCTCTGCAGAAATCGCGTTATCAAACCCCATCGGGCCTTCCACAATTGCACCTGGCCAAGCGCCTTCATGGGCCATCTGAACCAAAGCCTGTGCGTCAAGGGTTGCAGCAATTGCGGGGTTGACGGTTTCCACCGCCGTCACGATACCGACTTTGGGGTTGGCTATACCAAGTTGGCGCAGCAACGCAATCGCATTGCCCACAATGTCTTTTTTGGTTTTCAAATCAGGCGCAATGTTGACAACGCAATCCGCCAGAGCCAACAACTTTGGGTAGCGCGGAAGATCAAACACAAAGGCGTGGCTGATGCGTGTTGTCCCGCGTAAGCCGGTGTCTTTGTTCACCACCGCTGACATCAGCTCGTCGGTATGCAAAGAGCCCTTCATCAACGCCTGCACCGCGCCATTGCGTGCTAAACCCGTCGCCTTCAAAGCAGCATTGGGCGCATGGTCTCCCGTATCTATCAATTCAAAGTGACGCAAGTCCACCTGAGCGGACTCGGCGGCTTGAGCGATTCCCTTGTGCGGCCCCACCAACACAGGGCGCGCTAGGCCACTTGCCAAAATGCGTTGCGCCGCATCCATCGCCAAAGCATCACACGGATACACCATCGCCAGTGCTTTGGGAGACTTCTTCGCACGCGAAACCGCTTGCGCAACCAAACCATCAAGCCGGGGATGGCTTGATGTGCTCATGAGAGGCGGCCCATCAAAATCACTGCGCCGCAGACTTAGACGTAATCTTTGTATTTGTCCAAGAAACGAATGGGTTTGGCCAAGGCATCGCGACGGAAGGGGTCTCCAAGTTCGCGGGTGCACATGATCTCAATCACGCAGGTTTTACCCTCTTTCATTTGCATATCAATCGCGCGCTTAAAGGCCGGGCCCACGTCCTCGAGTTTGTCCACCACAATGCCCTCGGCGCCCATCGCGATGGCAATACCAGCAAAGCTTTCGCTCTCCAACTCGCCAGCCACAAAACGGCGGTTGTAAAAATCAACCTGGTTTTTCTTCTCAGCGCCCCATTGGCGGTTGTGAAATACCACCGCAGTCACTGGGATATCGTGGCGTACAGCTGTCATCAGCTCTGACATGCTCATGCCCCACGCGCCGTCTCCAGCGTAGGCAACCGCAGGGCGGTCCATGGCCGCGGCCTTCGCGCCAATCATGGTGGGCAGCGAGTAACCGCAATTTCCAAAACTCATCGGTGCAAAGAAACTGCGTGGCTCGTCAAAACGCAAGTAGCTGTTAGCGACCGCGTTGATGTTGCCAATGTCGGTAGAGACCATGACGCGGGCAGGCATGGCTTTTTCTAACTCGCGCAGCACTTGGCGCGGATGGAGGTAGGTGCCACCGGTTGGGGTGCGCTCGCCTTTGGCTTCATCAATCATGTCCAAGCTGTAAGGGTCACGCTCGTGGGTCCACGCATCGAGTTCTTTTTCCCAGGCGGCTTTTTCGGCCTTAATAGTTGCCGCGCGGTCTGCTTTGGTGGCGTCGCACGCCAACTTCACCGCGCTTAAACGCTTGAGTAATTCTTTGGCAACCGCTTTCGCATCCCCATGGATACCGACTGTGATTTTTTTCACCAATCCCAGATTGGTGTGGTCGGCTTCGACCTGAATGATCTTGGCGTCTTTGGGCCAGTAATCCATACCGTGCTGCGGCAGGGTTCCAAATGGGCCCATGCGCGAACCCAGCGCGATCACCACGTCGGCTTGGGCCATGAGCTTCATCGCCGCTTTTGAGCCTTGGTAGCCCAAAGGGCCGGCCCACAGTGGGTGGCTTGCTGGGAAAGAGTCGTTGCGCAAATAGCCATTGGCAACGGGTGCGCCCAAGCGCTCCGCCAAAGCTTGGCATTCAGCAACCGCATCGCCCATCACGACACCACCGCCTGACAAGATGATTGGGAACTTGGCGTTGGCGAGCAACTCTACTGCTGCGGCAAGGCTGTTTTCACCGCCCGCGCCGCGCTCAACGCGCATCGGTTTGGGAATCTCGGTTTGAATTTCGCCGTAAAAATAGTCGCGTGGAATATTGAGTTGGGTCGGGCCCATCTCAGACATGGCGCGGTCAAAACAACGACCGGTGTATTCGGCCATCCGCTTGGGGTTGTTGACGTGGCCTTGGTATTTGGTGAACTCTTTGAACATCGGCAACTGGTTGGCTTCCTGAAAACCACCCAAGCCCATTCCCATGGTGCCAGTCTCTGGCGTGATCATGACCACGGGGCTGTGGGCCCAGTAAGCCGCCGCAATCGCGGTCACACAATTGCTAATGCCGGGTCCGTTTTGACCAATCACCACGCCGTGGCGACCACTCACGCGGGAGAAGCCGTCAGCCATGTGGGCTGCGCCTTGCTCATGCACCACGGGTACCAACCGGATACCGGCAGGCGCAAAAATATCCATCGCATCCATAAAGGCAGAGCCCATGATGCCAAAAATATCGGTCACGCCATTGGCGACCATGGTTTCTACAAACGCCTCGGAAGGCGTCATTTTTTGGACTCCGCTCGCAACGGTGCGGGTATCTTTGGGGGCTTTGCTCATAGAAGACTCCTTGTCAGCTCAGTTTTGAAACATTTTGTTCCGATAACCGGAATTGGGTCCAACTATAGCCACGAAATTTCCCTTATGCAAGGTAAATTTCATTTTTTGAAATAATTCGTTCCACTTACTGGTGTATTTTCGGGTTTTAATCTATGATGCAGGCATGAAATCTGTGACCACCGCCCCCCAAGCCGTCCCGATTGAACTCCACGGGGACACGCCCACGCTGCGCTTGTTTGCTCTGCTCGAAGTGATTGCGTCCAAAGACCAGTACTTTTCCCTCCAAAGCTTGGTGGACGAAACCGGCCTGCCCAAGCCCACCTTGCACCGCATGTTGCAACAACTCGAAACGGCACACCTTTTAGAGCGCAGTGGCGATGGGCGTTTGTTTGGTACGGGTGTTCGTTTACGCCGTTTGGCAGAAAATCTTTTGCTTAATGACACTGCGCATGGCGCACGCCACACGGTGTTGCGCAATTTGGTGACTGAGGTGGGCGAAAGCTGCAACCTCACCGCCTTAAGCGGCAGCGAGGTCATTTATATCGACCGGGTTGAAACCCCAGCGCCTTTGCGCTTTTACTTGCATTCAGGCTCACGCGTTCCAGTGCACTGCTCCGCCAGCGGAAAAATTTTCTTAAGCCAAATGTCGCCCAGCCAACGCCTGCGCCTCCTCAGCCATGCGCCCTTGGAGGCCTACACTCCCAAAACCATCACCCAACCCGAGGCCTTAGAAACAGAAATTAAGTTAGTCAAGCGCCAAGGTTTTGCGTTAGATAACGAAGAGTTCTTACCGGGCTTGTTGTGTGTGGCCATGCTGGTTCCCGCAAGCGTGGGGCGTTCTAATTTGTGTATCGCCGTCCAAGCCCCATTGATGCGCTTAACGGCGGACAAAGCATTGGCCTTACTCCCCGCGCTCCAGCGTGCGGCCGACGCACTGAGCCAAATAGAAAATGACGCTATGCCCGCCATCTTAGAAAGCCGCGCATGAGCACCAACCACGAAACCGCTCCAAAAACGTCGCCCCTTCGCCGGGTAGCGGTGCGAGACGTGTTTGGGTTTGACAGCACCTTGCAGGTCAACGCATTTAGCGAGCCCAGCGAGCATGTGCCGGACGTCGATACCGCTTACCGATTTAACCCTGAAGTCACCTTGGCCTTGCTGGCAGGCTTTGAGCACAACCGCAGGGTTTTGGTGCAAGGCATGCATGGCACGGGAAAATCCACCCACATTGAACAAGTGGCGGCCCGCTTGAACTGGCCCTGCGTTCGGGTCAATTTAGACGGGCATATCAGCCGCTTGGATTTGGTCGGCCGCGACGCCGTGGTTTTGCGCGACGGCCAGCAAGTCACCGAGTTTCAGGAAGGCATCGTGCCTTGGGCATTGCAGCGCCCGATGGCTCTCATTTTTGACGAGTACGATGCCGGCCGGCCTGATGTGATGTTTGTGATCCAACGCGTTCTAGAGCGCGAAGGGCAATTTACCTTGCTCGATCAAAATCGCGTGATCCGTCCGCATCCGCAATTTCGCTTGTTCGCCACCAGCAACACGCTGGGTTTGGGCAATCTCAATGGGATGTACCACGGCGCCCAGCGTTTAAATCACGCCCAATTGGACCGTTGGAATTTAGTGGCAGCGCTCAATTACTTAAGCGCTGAAGAAGAAATGGCCATCGTGGCTGCACGGGTTCCAGCCCTTGCCGCCCCCAAGCAACAAGCCCTGTTGCGTTCGATGGTGGCCGTTGCCGAACTCACCCGCAAGGGTTTTGCCGTGGGCGATTTATCTTCAGTGATGTCCCCGCGTACCGTGATGAGCTGGGCCGAAAACATAGAAATTTTCAACGATCCCGGCTTGGCATTTCGATTGTCGTTTGTCCACAAATGCGACGAGGCCGAGCGGCCTTTGGTGGCGGAATATTTCCAACGTTGCTTTGACCGCCCCTTGAACCCGGACGCTGCGCCCACCGCGTAATGTCTGCGCCATGACCAGCGCACCCGACGCCTCCAGCGCCAGCACTCCCGCATTGGTGCGCTACCAACAGCAATTAGACGCCTTGTGTGCGGCCACACTCCGCGCTTTAAGCGGACAAGCGCAGTTGCATTTTCGGGGTCGTCTGTTGTACCGCGCCGACCACCGACTGCCGAGTTTTGCGCCCCATTTGCATCCGCAAACACAGACCGATGATGCGCGCTCGTTTCGAGGCGCGGCCGACGGCGTGGCGCTGCGCCTGCGTTACAGCGACAGCGCGTTACACAATCGCATGCAGCCCGCTCTGCCGCTGGCGCGTATGGTGTTTGATTTGCTGGAACAATTTCGCTGCGCCTCGCTGGTGCCTGACCATTTGCCGGGGGTGCGCTCCAACATGCTGCACCGGTTTGATGCCTGGTCACTGGCTTTTATTCGGGCACGCCTACAGGAATCGGCGCAAGGCATTTTGCTGCTGACCGTCGCGCAAATTTGCCATTCCCGTGTGACCGCTGAGCCAGTGAATGAGTCTTTGACTGACCTGATTGAAGCCACGCGATTTGGCTTGGCGCCGCGCATTGGTGCTGACCTGGCAGGCTTGCGTCGCAGCCGCGCATCACAAGCCGACTATGCCGAGCATGCGCTGCATATCGCCAACACCGTGGCCGCTTTAGTTGCCAGCGAAAAAGAAGCCCGGGCTGCGCCTCGTCAGGACATCCCGGAAGAGGATGACGAAGACGCATGGCTCCAACTTTGGGTGGACTTTGAAAGCAGCGAAGAGGGCGGCTTTGCAGTGGCTGACGCCGGGCGTGAAGGTTCAGACGCGGCCCACGCGCCTTACCGCGTCTTCACAACGGCTTACGACAAGGAAGTCAAAGCCGCTGGCTTGGTTCGCGCTGAACAGCTGCAAGCCTACCGCGACAACTTAGATCAACAAATCGCTGAGGCAGGTATCAGCGTCGCCCTGCTGGCGCGTCAACTCCAAGCCCTGCTGGCAGAGCCCCACAACGACGACTGGGACAGTGGTCAAGAAAGTGGCCGTATTGATGGACGCCGATTGGCGCAACTTATTGCCAGCCCGACGGAGCGACGCCTGTTTCGCACCGAACACCAAGAGCCTTTAGCCCATTGCGCGGTAGGCTTCTTGGTGGATTGTTCGGGCTCAATGAAACAACATATGACCGCGTTAACCGTCATGATTGACCTGTTGGTTCGGGCGATGGAGTTGGCCGGTATTTCTAGCCAAGTGTTGGGCTACACCACGGGTGCTTGGAACGGCGGTCGGGCTTTGCGCGACTGGCGCAAAGCGGGCAAGCCGCAAGACCCCGGACGACTTAACGAGCTGTGCCATATCGTATTTAAAGATAACGAAACGCCCTGGCGGCGCGCGCGGCGCGATATCGCCGCTTTGCTGAAGCCCGATATCTTTCGTGAATGTATTGATGGTGAAGCCCTTCGATGGGCCAACCAACGCTTAGAGCAAGTCACAGCAGAACGGAAAATTCTCATCGTCGTATCAGACGGTAGCCCTATGGACAGCGCCACCGTGCTTAGCAACGATCCCCACTATCTTGACCGCGATTTACAAACAGCTGCCACGCAGATTGAGAGAGCAGGGCGCATCAGGTTAATCGGGGTGGGTGTAGGCCTTGACATGAGCCCGTTCTACCAACGTAGCTTGGTAATCGATGCGGTCAACTTTCCACTTCGCCGAAGCTTGCAAGACATACTGAAGTTGCTTACCTAGGGTTTTCCACCGGTTGACTCAGTGATCAATCGACCCTAAAGTTGTTCCATAAATCAGATTCTTGTTCTGAATATTGGAATAATTTTTCTCAATGGACACCACCCTCGCTAAAGGACTACATGTTTTGGAGTTTCTCGCTCGCTTGCCCGAAGGCGCGCGGGTGGCTGATGTGGCAGCGGAACTGGGCTTGGCCAGAAGTAATGCCCACCGCACTCTGCAAACCTTGGTTCAATGCGGCTGGGCGAACCAAGACGCCAAAAACAGCAGCTACCGCGCAAGCCTCAAACTCTTTGAACTTGGCGCGCTGGTAGACGGCGCAGTTGATCTCAAAACATTGCTTCACCCGCATTTGGCACAACTTGCCAAAGCCACCGGTGAGACTATTCACTTGGCAGTGCTCCAAGGCAGCGAGATCGTCTACCTTGACAAATTCGACAGCCCCTTGCCAGTTGCGGCTTACTCGCACATTGGCGGACGCGCACCAGCGCATTGTGTGGCCTCGGGTAAAGCGCTCTTAGCCGCCCTTCATTTCAACGCACAGGCACTGCAAACCCAACTCGGCCCATTGCAAGCCCATACTCCCAACACCATCACCAACGTACAAAGCCTCCAGACCGAGTTAATTAAAAGCCGCAACCAAGGTTGGGCTGAGAATCGCGAAGAGTGGCGTTTAGGTGTGTGCGGCTTGGGTGTTCCTGTTTTCAATGCACGCTCTGAACCTGTTGCCGCTATTGGCATGAGCGTTCCCTCCATCCGCTTTACCCGCACCCAAGCGCGTGCCATGGCACTTAAGCTCTGTAACACCGCGCTTCAAGCCAGTCAGTCTCTCGGTTTTTCACCCGTTCACCTCACCCCAAACCACCCCGCTAGGAGATCATGATGAATTCACTTCCCTCTCGCCGACATGCAATTCGCCATACGCTGAGCGCAACTGCGCTGGCCCTATTGGCCTTGGCTAACCCCTTGGCTGCGAACGCCCAATCCAACTACCCCGACAAACCGATTCGCTTTGTGGTTCCTTATCCTCCGGGCGGCGGAACCGATGTCATCGCGCGCATTGTGCAAGTGCGCTTACAAGCCGCCTTGGGCCAGAATGTTTTGATTGAAAACAAAGGCGGCGCTGGCGGTTCATTAGGCACCGATGTGGTTGCAAAAGCGGCACCCGACGGCTACACCGTGTTGTTTACTTTGAGTTCACACACCATCAACCCCGCCATTTTTCCCAAGCTGCCTTTTGATACCCAAAAAGATTTTGAACCGATCGGACTGGTCGCGTCTTTGCCACAAATTTTGGTTGCGAACATCGCCTTGCCTGTTCGTAATGTGGCCGATTTAACTGCACAGGCCAAAGCTGCACCTACCAAGTTTTCTTTTGCCTCGGTGGGCAATGGTTCGCCAGGACATTTGGCGGGTGAGTTGCAAGTCATTCGGACCGGCGCGCCCATGCAGCACATTCCTTATCGCGGCGGTGGCCCGGCTGTGACTGACGTCATGGGCGGCCAAGTCCCGCTGTTATGGGTCTCCATCCCTGCAGCTGCGCAGTTTGTTAAAGCTGGCAAGCTCAAGGCATTGGCGGTCTCAACCACCAAACGCAGCAGCACATTTCCAGATGTGCCCACCATGCAAGAAGCCGGAGTCCCTGACTTTGAAGTTGATTCTTGGTACGGCATGTTGGTTCCTGCCAAAACACCGAAAGCCATTATTGACAAACTCAACAAAGCGCTCAACACCGTCTTAGCTGAGCCCGCGATTCGTGCCCAGTTGTTAGAGCAGGGCGCTGAAGCCGTGGGCGGAACGCCAGAGGCTTTAGGAAAGTTGATTACGGCTGAAATTCCTAAATGGGTCAAACTTGCCAAAGATGCCAACATCAAAGCCGACTGATATGCACATTTCGATAGACAAAGAAGCCGACGCACAGGTCAGCGCATTGCTGGTCCGTGCGCGGGCGGCCCAAAAAGTTGCCAATAAATACGATCAAGCGCGTGTGGACGAATTGGTAGCTGCAGCCGGATGGGCCATGATTGAACCGGTACGCAACCGCGAGCTCGCCGAGTTGGCGGTTGCAGATACAGGAATAGGAAACGTTGAAGACAAGGTGCGTAAAAATTACCGCAAAACGTTTGGGCTTTTGCGGGACTTGCAGGGTGCGAAATCAGTCGGTGTGATCGCTGAAGATGCTGCACTAGGCATTACGGAAATTGCGCGCCCTGTGGGCGTGGTCTGCGCCATCACGCCTTCCACCAATCCGGCTGCTACGCCCGCCAACAAAATCATCAACGCGCTTAAAGGGCGCAATGCGGTTATCGTTGCGCCTTCCCCCAAGGGGTGGGCTACCAGCGCGCGATTACTGCAATTTATTCATGCCGAATTCGATCGGATTGGTGCGCCACGCGATTTGGTTCAACTGCTTCCCGCTCCCATCAGCAAAGCCGCAACCTACGCTTTGATGGCGGCGTGTGATCTGGTGGTTGCCACTGGCTCACAAGCCAATGTGCGCGCTGCGTACGCAAGCGGTACGCCCGCGTTTGGCGTGGGCGCTGGCAATGTCGCAGGCATCGTTGATGAAACGGCCGATGTGGCGCTGGCAAGCGAACGCATTATTCGCTCCAAGACGTTTGACAACGCCACCAGCTGCTCATCGGAAAATAGCTTGGTGGTGGTGGATGGTGTTCGGGGCGCGACCCTTGCTGCGCTCCAAGCATTAGGTGCTGTGCTTCTCACGCAGGCTGAAAAAGCAAAGCTGCAAGCGGTGATGTGGCCCAACGGCAAACTCTCCAGCGATGTGATTGGTCAATCCGCCGCTACCGTAGCACAGCGCGCGGGTCTCACGGAGATTGCCGCACGCCAGCCGCGTATTCTTTTGGTCGAAGAAAGCAGCGTAGGCCCTGAGCATCCTTTTTCAGGTGAAAAACTCTGCCCCGTTTTGACGCTGTATGGCGCACGCGACTTTGAACAAGCGATGGTCCGTGTGAATGAAATTTACGCCTTTCAAGGCGCAGGACACTCTGTGGGTTTGCACAGCGCGCTGCCAGAACGCGCACTGCGCTTAGGCCTTGAGCTGCCCGTATCGCGCGTCATCGTAGACCAAGCACACTGTATTGCTACAGGCGGCAGTTTTGACAACGGCCTGCCGTTTTCACTGTCGATGGGTTGTGGAACGTGGGGTAAGAATAATTTTTCAGACAACATGAACTACCGTCACTACCTCAATATCACGCGCATCTCGCGCCCAATCGCCGAGCGCATGCCAAGCGAAGACGCTATTTTTGGAAGTTACTTTTCGAAATTTGGTCGCGCATGACAGAGCCCGCTTCTTTGACCACCGTTCGTGCACTGATAGAGCGACAAGTCCGCGAGCGCCCCGATGCGATTTACGCCTTAGAAACGGAAGGACCACAGCAAATCACCTTTGCTGCGTTGGCCCACAGTTGTCAACAGGTAGCTGTGCTGTTACGCGCCCATGGAGCTTTACCTGGTGAAACCGTTTCTTTGGTCATGCCCAATGGTTTAACGACTTTACAGTTGTTACTTGGCGCGATGCATGGCGGTTGGTGCGTGAACCCCGTGAACTTGCTCAGCAGCGAAGAGCAAATGGGTTATGTTCTAAACCATTCGGACTGCACGCTGGTCATTGCCAGCCCCGAGTGGGCTGACACCGTACGCCGTGTTCTTTTAACGATTCCTCGTGACATCGCATTGTGCGTCTGTGACGCGCATACCCATTCATTCACTGGAGACGCCAGCAAATTACCTGTTCACCCAGCACCCCCCGTGACGCCCCAAGACCATGCGCTGCTCATGTACACCTCCGGTACCACCGGCGTACCCAAAGGGGTTTTGCTGTCGCAGGCCAACCTCACCGCCAACGCTGCGTCCATTAGCGCAGAGCATGCTTTAACCGCACAAGACCGCGTGCTAGCGGTCTTGCCGCTCTACCATATCAACGCATTTGCCGTCACCATGCTTGCGCCTTTATTCCATGGCGGCAGCCTTGCCATGCCACCAAAATTTTCAGCAGCACGTTTTTGGCAACAGGCGTTGCAAACGCAATGCACATGGATCAATGTGGTTCCCACCATGATTTCTTATTTGCTTGAAGGCGTGGCCCCAGACGCTTCGCAAACGGCCCGTATTCATTTTTGCCGCAGTGCTTCTGCAGCGCTGCCACCTGCGCACCTTCAAGCATTTGAAGCCAAGTTTGGTATCGGCATCATTGAAACCATGGGCCTGACCGAAACGGTTGCGCCCTCGTTCTCTAACCCGCTGGTTCGCAAAGAACGCAAACTCGGCTCGGTGGGGAAAGCGTCGGGGTGCGAGGCCTGTGTGATCGACTCAGCGTTTCAAGGGGTCGCCGATGGCGTCACGGGTGAAGTAGCAATCCGCGGACCCCAAGTCATGCAAGGCTATTACAAAAATGAAACCGCCACACGCGAGAGCTTCACGCCAGACGGTTGGTTGCGCACCGGCGATTTAGGTCACTGCGATAGCGATGGCTTTTTCTTCATCACCGGCCGCATCAAAGAGCTCATCATTAAGGGCGGGGAAAATATCGCACCGCGCGAAATCGATGAAGTGCTATTACGCCACCCTGGCGTTTTAGACGCAGCGGCCGTTGGTATTGCTGATCCCCATTATGGGCAAGACATCTTGGTCTGCGTGATTGCCCGCGAAGGGCATTCGGTAACCGATGCCATTTTGCGCGAGCACTGCACCTCGCTTTTGGGTCGGTTTAAAACTCCAAAGTATTTTTGCTTGGTCAAAGACCTGCCTCGGGGCCCCTCAGGCAAGGTACAAAGGCTGAAATTACCGGACTTGCCAGAATGCAAGGTGCTTCTTGGTTGATCTTTCCGTTATCGAATGGGCGTTTTTTTGCGCGATGGTTTTTATTGGCGGCGTTGCGCGCGGGTTTTCCGGTTTTGGGTTTTCTGCCTTATGCGTCTCAGGGCTGTCCTTGGTTCTTTCACCTGCCCAAGTGATTCCGCCGATCTTTATCTTAGAAATTCTGGCAAGCCTTACCTTGTTGCGTCAGGCCATCAGGCAAGCCGATTTTTCCTGGCTCAGTTGGTTACTGTTGGGCAACGCGCTTTGCATTCCTCTAGGAATAGCCGTGCTTAATTTTGTTCCAGAGATCTATGTGCGTTTGCTCATCGGTACGGTGTTGGTGGTGCTGGTGGGCGTTCAACTTCGCGGGCTGCAATGGCATGGCAGTCCCACTCGTTTATTT
>JBAXOC010000020.1:0-12338 GCA_037133455.1 Comamonadaceae bacterium
GACCAAGGCAGCACATCGGCCCTTGCAACCAAAGGTGCGAAAGGGCTGTTAGGGCTGTGAACCCCAGCGCCGGAACCCGCCGGAATCCCCGCGCTGCCGTTGCCGTTTCCAAGGGGCGAACTGAGCTGGGTTTGCGCGCCCACAGTCTGCGACCCGAGTACGAAGGTAAGCACCAAAGTGGCGATGCCTGAAAGCAAAAATACAAAACGCGCGTGAGTCATAGCGTTGCCCGATTTAATGTTGATGTTTCATGCCGCAAAACTTACCGATAGCCAAACCTTTACAAGCTGCCTGGAGTTCTTTTTCACACACTTCATCTTTCTTGCCAGCTTCCAAGCATTTTGCAGCACCTTCGTGCGCTGCTGCAATAGCCCGGTGACGGGCGATGTCTTCTTTGAGTTCTTTGTCGCCGTGTGTTTCAGAAGCGAAACCCATGGCAGATACCAGCGCTAAAGACCATAAAAAATTCACTTTTTTCATATATTTACCTTGATTGAAGAAGTTGAAGAACATTTGACCGATAGGCTCCAAGCGCTGGCAATAAGGCCGCGCCCAAAGAAACCCCCATTGCCAAACAGGGCACCACTGCAAGCTCGACAGGCCAAACCAGACCGCCCAGAAGCAAAGAATTATCCAGACCTAAAAACCAACCCAACAGGCCTACAAAGGCTTGACCCAGAAATACGCCGATGACAGACGAAATCAGCCCCAACCAAAGGGCCTCTGTCAAAAGCAAAGCTGCGATTTTGGTGGGTGGTGCGCCCAGCATTCGCAAGAGCGCCAAGTCGCCGCGTCTTTCCCGAACCGCGTTCCAAAGCGCAATAAAGACACTTAAACCTGCCGTAAGTAACAGCATGCCCGCGAAGGCACGTAAAACATCTGTTCCCAAACCCAACATGTGTAATAGGCGGCTGACTTCTAACGCGGGGGCTGCCGCCTGCATCTCTGTCGTCGTGTTGACCCAGCGCGGAAAACTCATAGCCGCTAAAGGACTGGTGTAGCGCACCAAAGCCATGGTGACTTCGCGCTCTTCTTCCATGACGGCGCGGTCTTCCTCATCTACGGCCGTATAGTCTTCATGGACTTTCCACACCGAGGCGGTATCCGTCACGATTAAGCGGTCTAGTACGCTGCCACTGGGCGCAAGAATTCCCACGACGGTGTATGCGTTTTCACCATGGGCATGGCCCCCGGCGCCTAAGCCATGCGAGCCCTCAAAGGGTTGGCCGATTTGCAGGCCCAGTTTTCGCGCAACGGTGGCGCCCACAACCACTTGCATGGGCTTATCCCATAACCTGCCCTGTGCCAAATCGGCTTGGTAATGTTGGATGTAAGCGTGCGAACTTCCAACGATGCGATAGCCTTGAAAGTTATCTCCCAAACTGATGGGGATGACCTCAGCCACCAGTGGATTTTTTTTCAATACCTTGACTGCACTTAAGGGCACGTTACCAGGGGGCACATCCAAATGTAGAACGCCTGACAAGATCAATTGCATCGGGCTTCCCTTGGCACCAACAACGGCATCGATACCGGCCAGGTCTCGGTCAAAGGCGCGCTCCACATGGTTTGAGACCAACAACAAAAAGGCGATTGAAGCCAAGCCCAAACTCAATAAAAGCACATTCAAAGCAGCGGCCATTGGTCGCGCCCACAAGTACCGCCAGGCAAACAATAGCGTTCTCATACGCTCACCTCCTGGCTTGAATCTGTGAGGTTTAAACGATGCATGCCCTGTGTTGCGCCCAACAAAGACTGTTGATTGATCACCGCTTCTACCCGCGCGTCGTGGGTCGCAATCACCAACGTAGCGCCATTTGCATAGGCCGTTGAAAGTAATAAAGTCACCGCATCTGTAGCGGCGTTGTCATCGAGACTCGCGGTCGGCTCGTCTGCCAAAAGAACTTTGGGCTGCATCAAAACAGCGCGCGCCAAGGCAACCCGTTGGGCCTGCCCACCCGACAATTGCGACGGCAAACGGTTAGCTAACTCTCCTACGCCTAAGGCGTTCAGAGCGGATTTGATTCGCACACCGTCTTCAGCAACGCCAGCGGCCCAAAAAGCCAAAGCCAAATTTTGGTAAACAGTTAAAGCGGCGCTGAGATGAAGCTTCTGCGGTAAAAAACCAATGGTTTTTGCCCGCCACGCATCCGATGCCATTTGTCCAACGCCATGCAGGACCTGCCCAGAAACCTCCATGGAGCCTGAAGTGGGAGCAACAAGACCAGCAACCAAGGCGAGCCAGGTTGACTTGCCACTGCCTGAGGGTCCACGCAGCAAAAGCACATGGCCTTGGGCGACTTCAATATCAGGGAAATGTATGGAAGGACTTGCGCCCGGATAGGAATATTGAAGACCCTGTGTTGCAATCATGCGTGTTGCTTGTAGTTCATTAGCTTCGTGCCAACCTCGCAAAGGTCTTGCGGAATTTTTCAACCTTGGGTGCAGCCACGGCCATGCAATAGCCTTGGGTTGGATTCTTAGCAAAGAAGTCTTGATGGTATTCCTCAGCACGCGCATAGTGGCTGAGCATTGCGATTTCGGTGACAACGGGGTCAGCGTAGTGCCTGCTCGAATCAATCTCTGCCACCATCGCCTTGGCTACTTCTGCTTGCTCCGGGGTGGTGCAATAAATGGCGCTGCGGTATTGGGTCCCAACGTCGTGGCCTTGGCGGTTCAAGGTTGTGGGGTCATGGATCAAAAAGAAAATCTCCAATACCTCGCGAACACTGATTTCTGAAGTGTCAAACTCGAGTTTCACCACTTCGTTGTGGCCACTCGTTCCGCTGCTGACTTGGGCGTAGGTGGGGTTTGGCAAATGGCCGTTGCTGTAGCCAGACTCCACCTGCGTGACGCCTTTGACTTGCAAAAAAACGGACTCTGCACACCAAAAACAACCGGCGCCTAGGGCAATGGTTTGGGTGGAATGTTGCATCGATAAATCTCCTAGCTAAATTTTCCCTATTGAATCACATGCGCATGACACCGCTTATTTCTGCAATTTACCGAAAACCTTTGAATAACCACTTTTTTCATGCAAATCCAGAAAACGTTAAACTACTAACCACCAAGTCAGTAATTATGAGCTTACCCCAAACCCTTCGTGACCTCGTCTGCCCCGCCCCGCATAAGCGTGAGCGGCGTAAAGAGGCGCGTCCGGGCGAACTGCTTGACGCAGCTTTATCGCTTTTTGTAGAAAAAGGCTATGCCGCCACCAAAGTTGAAGAGGTGGCGCAGCGCGCTGGTGTATCCAAGGGCACGCTATTTTTGTACTTTTCGAGCAAAGAAGAACTCTTCAAGGCGGTTGTTCGCCAAAATATTTCAGGCAAATTTTCCGAATTCCATGCCGCCCTCGATGAATTTGAGGGAAGTACCGCTGACTTACTGCGCATTTTTGTACACGCTTGGTGGGACAGAATTGCAGCATCACAAGGCGCAGGCATCATCAAACTCATGGTCAGCGAAGGGGCGCAATTTCCTGAGTTGGCCGATTTTTACCGAGTCGAGGTCGTTGAACCGGGCTCGCAATTGATTCGCCGTGTCTTAGCCCGTGGAACACAACGCAACGAATTCCGACTTTTGGATCCTAACTATGGTTTTTACGCCGTACTGGCGCCCATCATGTTTGTAGCGCTTTGGAAAAATGCGCCTCATTTATCTGGTGCAGACGGATTGTCCATGAACGTAAGCAAGTACCTTGACATGCAAATTGACATTTTGCTCAGTGGCTTAAGTTTGCAACCCTCTGCAAATTTTCCCAGTTAAACCGCTATTTCGCCCCACACCTTTTTTATTCGGAAACCTTCCCCTATGAAACTCAAAGTTAAATGGATTGCATTGGCGCTGGCTGTGGTTTTGCTAGCCGCAGGTGCAATCAAAATGTTCACTGTAAAAAGTGCACAGAAGCAAACCTTACAAGCCCAGCAGGCTGCGCAGGCCAACGCCCCCACGGTTCAACTGTCAGCGACAGACGTACTTGAAGTACAAGAAATTGACCTGCAGCAGGGCTTAGCCATTTCAGGGCAAGTCAAAGCCGTTAACTCTGCTTTCGTGAAAGCCCGTGTTGCGGGCGAACTGCGTGAACTCTCTGTGAGAGAAGGTGACTTTGTCAAAGCAGGGCAAGTTTTAGGGCGAATCGATGCAACTGAATATTTAGCCCGAGTTCGCCAAGCCCAACAACAAGCCGAAGCCGCCAAAGCCCAGGTTGATATTGCAAAACGCAGTTTCGACAACAATCGCGCTTTGGTAGACCAAGGTTTTATTTCAAAAACTGGCCTAGATGCCTCATCATCGTCGCTCGCGGGTGCACAAGCGACCTACCTAGCCGCTCAAGCAGGTTCCGACTTGGCTCAAAAATCGCTGGATGATGCAATAGTTAGAGCTCCGATTAGCGGACAAATATCACAAAGATTAGTTCAAAGCGGCGAACGCGTTGCGATTGAAGCGCGTATTGTTGAAATTATTGATTTAAGTCGCTTAGAGCTTGAGATCAGCTTGGCGGCCAGTGACTCTGGTAGTGTCAAAGTCGGCCAAAAAGCCCAACTAAAAGTTGAAGGCAGCGGTCAATCTATCAGTGCTACCGTTGCACGATTAAACCCCAGCGCTACCGCGGGTAGTCGCGCTGTTCTAGCCTACTTAAGCCTGGATAAAAGTGCGCAACTTCGCCAAGGTTTTTATGCCCAAGGACTATTAGCGACAGGTTCAAAGGTCGTAATCGCCGTTCCCTTAAGCGCAGTGCGCACCGACAAACCCCAGCCCTATGTCCAGGTTTTAGAAGACGGAAAAATTCAACATCAAACCGTTGAGCTTGGTAGCCGTGGCGAATACCAAGGTAAAACGATGGTGGCTGTTACGGGGCTTGGCAAAGACAAAAAGATTCTCGCTGGTGTTGCAGGTCCCATGACAGTTGGCACGGTGGTCAGAACAGAAGGCGCAAAGTAATTTATGTGGTTTACCCGCGTTAGCCTTCAAAACCCCGTTTTTGCCACCATGGTCATGATGGCCTTGGTCGTGTTGGGACTTTTTTCATTGCAACGCATGCAGGTTGACCAATTTCCTAATATTGATTTTCCTGTGGTAGTGGTCATTGCGGACTACCCCGGAGCCGCACCCGAAATTGTAGAAAGCGAAGTTTCCAAAAAGATCGAAGAAAGCGTCAACTCGATTGCAGGCATCAACGCACTCACCTCTCGCAGCTATGAAGGTCAGTCAGTGGTGGTGATTGAGTTTGGGTTACATGTCGACGGCCGAAAAGCAGCTGATGACGTGCGTGAAAAAGTGGCGGCCGTCAAACCTTTGTTACGCGCAGAAGTCAAAGAGCCGCGTGTACTGCGGTTCGATCCGTCCGCTAAGGCAGTGTGGTCGGTTGCGGTTTTGCCCGACACCACGTCAAACGCACCGGCAATGTCTGCCGTTGAACTAACCAACTGGGCTGAGCAAGTCTTTAAGAAGCGGCTGGAGAATGTTCGCGGCGTCGGCTCGGCCACCGTGGTGGGCGGAACTAAGCGCGAAATCAACGTCTATCTCAATCCCCAAGCGCTTGAAGCCTTCGGCATCACGCCCGACCAAGTCGTGAGCGCGGTTCGCAATGAGAACCAAGATCTCCCAGTGGGGAGCATCCGGTCTTTAGAGCAAGAGCGTGTGATCCAAATTGCTGCTCGGATGCAACGTCCCGAAGACTTTGGCAAGATCATTGTTGCAAGGAAAAATGGTGTGCCTATTCGGGTTGAGCAACTTGCACAAGTGCGCGATGGAGCCCAAGAGGTGGAGAGTTTGGCCTTGTACAACGGACAACGCACATTGCTTGTGACGGTTCAAAAATCACAAGACGAGAACACCATTGCAGTCGTTGACGGGCTTCAAAAAACGCTCATTGAACTTAAAAAACAACTTCCACCAGGCATCAAACTGGAGCAGGTCAGTGATGATTCTCGTCAAATTCGTGTATCCGTTGAAAACGTTCGCCGCACCCTCATCGAAGGCGCACTTTTAACCGTATTGATCGTATTTTTGTTCTTGAATTCTTGGCGTTCGACGGTCATTACGGGACTCACCTTACCGATTGCATTGATCGGGACATTTCTTTTCATGAACATGTTGGGATTTACCATCAACATGATCACCATGATGGCGATGAGCTTGTGTGTCGGCTTACTGATTGATGATGCGATTGTGGTGCGAGAAAATATCGTGCGCCACGTACAAATGGGGAAAACACCATTTCAAGCCTCCTTAGACGGAACCCAAGAAATTGGTTTGGCTGTTTTTGCAACCACGATGTCGATCGTTGCCGTCTTTTTACCCATTGGCTTTATGGGAGGAATCATTGGAAAGTTTTTCCATGAGTTTGGACTCACGATCGTAGTCGCGGTTCTTATTTCGATGTTTGTGAGTTTTACGCTAGACCCCATGCTCTCAAGCATTTGGCACGACCCCACCATCGAACACCACAGCCTGAGGGGGCCACCCGTCAGCTTTTATGACAAAACGATCGGTCTTGTGACGGGTTGGTTTGAACGCGCAACTGAATCCTTGGCAGAAGGTTACCAAAGTATTTTGAGATGGGCTTTGGTTCACAAACTTAAAACCGTTTTTCTAGCCATTGGAATTTTTATAGCGAGTATTTTTATGGTGCCACTTTTAGGAACAGAGTTTGTTCCTAAGTCTGACTTTTCAGAAACCACCCTCAACTTCAATACGCCAGTAGGCTCTTCCCTTGAAGTCACCGAATCAAAAGCCAAACAAGTGGAAGCCATCATCCGTAACTTTCCTGAAGTTCGCTATACCGTTACAAGCATCAATACGGGAAGCGCACAAGGAAAAATCTATGCAAGTATTTATATCCGTTTGGTAGATCGCAAAGACAGAAAGCTCGGAATTGAGGAAATGTCGGGGATTTTGAGGGAAAGATTAAAGCAAGTTCCGGGTATCACCGTGACACACATAGGATTGAACGACTCTGTTGGTGGAAGTAAACAAATTAAATTCTTTATTCAAGGCCCTGACAGCGCGACTTTAGATCGGATCACTAATTCGGCACTTGAAAAAATTCGCGCTATCCCAGGTCTTGTCGATCTAGACTCTAGTGTCAAACCCAATAAACCAACGCTCAACATTCAAGTCAAGCGTGAGTTTGCTTCTGACCTCGGGTTGAGTATTTCGCAAATTGGAACTAGTCTGCGTACCTTGGTTGCAGGTCAAACCGTTGGCAACTGGCGCGCAGCGGACGACCAGACCTATGACGTCAACGTACGACTCAACCCGCAAGCCCGTAACTCGCCTCAAGACCTGGAACAAATACCTTTTGCTATGGGCACCAACACCGATGGAAGTTCAAGAATCGTCAGACTCAACCAAGTCGCGGTGGTAGCCGAGTCGACCGGGCCCAATCAAGTTAATCGACGCGACTTAATGCGCGAAGTGTCCTTGAGCGCAAACGTGACAGGACGTTCTGCTGGCGAGGTTTCTGCAGATATTAAAAAGGTGATGGATGGCATCGCGATGCCCCAGGGATATATCTTTAAATTTGGCGGCTCAACGAAAGACATGGCAGAAGCATTTAGCTACGCCATCTCTGCGCTGGTTTTAGCAATTGTTTTCATCTATATGATTTTGGCCAGCCAGTTCAAGAGTTTTCTACAGCCGATTGCCCTGATGACCGCCCTGCCCTTAACGCTTATCGGCGTGGTGTTGGCGCTAATGATGTTTAACTCAACCCTTTCCATGTTTTCCGTCATTGGCGTGGTGATGCTCATGGGCTTAGTGACGAAAAATGCCATTTTGCTGGTTGACTTTGCGATTCGTGCGCGTGAAGAATCCACTAACGCCCAAGGCCAGCGAATACCCGGCATGGACCGCAATGCCGCTTTGCTTATGGCCGCCAAAGTGCGACTGCGCCCCATCCTGATGACCACGCTGGCGATGATTTTTGGTATGGTGCCGCTGGCTTTTGCGCTCACTGAAGGCTCCGAAATGCGTGCGCCTATGGGACAAGCAGTGATCGGGGGCGTCATTACATCGTCGTTACTGACACTTGTTGTCGTTCCCGTGGTTTATTGCTATATGGATGATCTAGCGCAATGGATACGCCGCTTGATGGGCTTAGAAAAGCCCACAAATCCACAAGATTTGGCCCAGCCCCAGTAAAATCAGCCTTAGATTTTTTAGTCCCAATTGCTTAACCCCACTTTCCACCAGCCATGAAAATCAGCAACACTCCACAAGCTCGCTTCAACATGATCGAACAGCAAATTCGGCCTTGGAACGTTCTTGATACGCATATCCTTGAATTGCTCACCGTGGTAGCGCGTGAGGAGTTTGTCCCTGCAGCACACCAAGCGCTTGCATTTGCAGATCTTGAGATTCCTATCGGATACGGGCAATGCATGCTTGCTCCCCGCTTGGAAGCCCGGCTGTTACAAGACCTCAATGTTCAAAAACATGAACGGGTTCTGGAGATAGGTGCTGGTTCGGGTTACATGGCCGCCTTACTCGCACACCAAGCCAAAAACGTTTTGACATTGGATATTCACCCCGAGTTGGCAGATTTGGCCTATGCCAACCTTCAAAAGGCAGGTATCAACAATGTAGAGGTTCGGGTAGCAGATGCTTCTCAGGGCTTACTGGCTGAGGGGCCTTTTGACGCCATCATGCTCAGCGGCTCCTTGGCTAGTGTTCCTCACCAACTCTTAGAGCAACTCACCACTGGTGGCCGACTCATCGCTATCGTGGGCGATGAACCCATCATGAGTGCGACTTTGTTTACCCGCGTAGGCGATACCGACTTTCACAGCGTCAAGTTGTGGGATGCCAACGCGCCTCGCTTGGAGAATTTTGCTGAAACGTCGCAATTCGTTTTTTAACCATCCCCTTTCGAGAAAATTCCATGACCCGACTCTTTCCTCCTACCCGCCTTCGCTTCTTGCCCTTGGTATTGGCAATCGGATGGGGCGCTGGCGCACAAGCACAAAGCTTGCTCGATTTGTACCAGTCCGCGCGTGGCTATGACTCGACTTACCAATCGGCCAAGGCTCAATTTGACGCAACATTAGCGAAAGCAGACCAAGCAAAATCGCTGTTGCTGCCTAAGGCAAGCATGGACCTAAGTTCATCGCGAACCAATTATGAAAGTGCTGCCACAGCTACAGACCGTGTCTTTGGAACGCAATCCGCAACCTTAAGTGCATCACAGCCACTGTTTCGACCTGTCGACTGGGCTACCTACGCTCAAGGTATCAAAGGCGCTGAAACAGCGAGTTCCGCACTCAAGGCTGCTGAGCAAGATTTGATCGTGCGCCTCAGCCAAGCCTATTTTGACGTATTGGCTTCAAGTGACAGTTTGCAATTTGTACAAGCCCAAAAAACAGCTGTCCAAGAGCAACTGGCTTCCGCCAAACGAAACTTTGAAGTTGGCACTGCAACCATTACGGACACCCGAGAAGCTCAAGCGCGGTATGACTTGGTACTGGCCCAAGAAATTGCAGCTGACAGTGATTTGCGTGTTAAAAACTTAGCATTGACTCAGTTAGTTGGTGGTAACGAAGTCAAGCCAAAATCAGTTTCTGCGCCAGTCGTCTTAAGTTCTGTCTCTCCTGATGACGTGAATTTCTGGGTCTCCCAATCTCAGATGGAAAATCAAGGGCTGCTTCAGCTTCAAGTTGCCTTCGAGGTTGCGAAACTTGAAACAAAAAAAGCGCAAGCCGGTCACCTACCCACGCTTGACTTAGTTGGAAAATATATTGCTACTGACAACAACGGTTCCGCCGCCAACCCGGCCAATATTGGCAGTAACACTACAACGATTGGCTTGGCGCTGAATCTTCCACTTTTTGCCGGCTTCTCCACCCAAAACCGAATTCGTGAGACAGTCGCCCTTGAAGCAAAAGCCCGCACCGACTTAGAAGGCAGTCAGCGTTCCGTTGCCCAAGCCACACGCGCCGCTTTTTACGGTGTGCAGTCTGGATTAGGCCAAGTGAAAGCCTTAGAGGCTGCAGAAGTGTCTAGTCAAAGCGCTTTGGACGCAAACAAGCTAGGCTACCAAGTGGGGGTTCGCATCAATATTGATGTTCTGAACTCACAAAGCCAATTGTTTGATACCAAAGCCAAACTGGCCAAAGCGCGTTACGACGTTTTGGTCGGCGGGCTCAAGCTACGCCAAGCCAGTGGCTCACTCAAGGTGGAAGACCTTGAGCAGGTCAACGCCCTACTGGCGAAATAACCCACGCTCGCGCACAAAATCCACCACAGCGGTACTAGCCCGAAGAGCGGCACCTTGGTGGGCAAGCGCAAATGCCAGCGCTGCGCTACTTGCGCTCTCTAGCGCTTCTGGCTTGTTGCAGAGGTTCAAGGCATATTCAACGGCTTGAACCATGTCTTTGACTTGGACTGCCGCACCTTCAGCGATGGCTAACTCCGCCGCCTGGGCAAAGTTAAAGGTGTGAGGCCCCATCACCACCGGACATCCGCAGGCAGCCGCCTCGATGAGATTTTGTCCACCCAATGGGGCAAAACTTCCACCTAAGAGCGCCACATCCGCCAGACCAAAATACAACGACATCTCTCCTAAGCTGTCGCCTATCCATACATCTGCAGGTGGGAATGCCATGGTGTCTTGGCTTCGCCTTGCGACACTCAGGCCTGCAGATTCAAATATTTTCGCCACGGCTTCAAAGCGCTGCGGATGGCGAGGTACGACCAGCCACTGAACCGTTTGGATTTTGAGAACGTCCAAAAGCATTTGCTCTTCGCTTTCGCGAGAACTGGCCAGCATCACAACGGATTTATTGGTGACCAGGCGCATCGCGCGTCCTTGGTTTAATTGCTCAGCGTTGGGCTTTTGGTCAAACTTGAAGTTGCCTAAAACGCCTTTCACTTTTGCGCCAAGGGAACGAAGACGCGCCGCGTCCTGCTCCGTTTGCGCCCAGACAGCGCTCAAGCCGGAATAAGCTGGGCCAGCGATCCACTGAAAGCGCTGCGCCATGCGCAGTGATTTCTCACTGAACCGCGCATTGATAAGACACAAAGGGACGTGAGCACGCTCACAAGCAGAAACCCAATTGGGCCAGACTTCGGTTTCCACCAACAGCCCGATGCGCGGCTTAAAGTGTTGCAAAAATCGATGGATAGCTTGGGGCGTATCCCATGGTTGCCATACCTGTACATCCCCCTCTTCAAGCAAGCTTTGTCCTTGCGTACGCCCAGTGGCTGTTCCATGGGTGAGGAGCAAGCGCATACCTGGCAAGGCCTTGCGCAATTCCGAAATAAAAGAGCCTACTGCACGGGTTTCGCCTAATGAAACAGCGTGCACCCAAACAAAAGCGCCTCCGACAGGTACGGGATCCACATAGGTCCCAAAGCGTTCATGGATGTGATGGCCATACAGAGGCTCCACTTTGGCCCGGTGCTTTAACTTTAACCAAAGCAAGGGTTGCAAACAACGCATCAGCAGGGAATAAAACCACAAAATCATAGATTCAAAGAAGTGTCAGCGGCATAAAGCCGGTGTGGCCAATTTTTCCCACGCGTACCAAACAGCATCCACCTCGGGGGTCGGTGTAGCAAAGACACTGGCGTGCAGTGGGCTGGCGTGGGGACCGGTTCGCCATGCCGTATCAAAGTTGTAAATCTGAACATGTGCAAGCCCTAGCGCAACTGCGATATGGCTGATTCCACTGTCCACACCAATCACCCCCGCACTTTGGGCGAGGGTATCAACCAAGATGTCCAAATCCATGGTCGGCCAAACCACAGCGTCTTCCAAGGCTTTCGCAATCGCCTGACTGGTCTTTTTTTCTTGGTCATTACCGTGGACCAATGCGACTTTAAAACCTTGGTGGTTGAGCCGTTGTCCGACCGCAATCCAAGAATCAAGTGGCCACTGTTTGTCTAGGCGAGACGTGCCGTGTACCAGGGTCACGATGGGCTTACGCGGGGCAAACTCATTAGGCGCTGGGGTTCGTATACCCATACCTGGCTTAGGCACCAACCCAAACCGCACAGGACCAGCGACTTCGTAACCCAATGCTAACGCGCACAGCAAGCGAGAGCGATCGACGGCATGGACATGGGGCTCCAACGTGAAGGCAACATCAGCCACCCAGCGTGCAGGCGCTTCAAAGCTGGATCCTTCCGTTTGATTGGCTAGGCTGTAGCGCTTTCCGGTGCTGCTCGTTCGCGCTAGGCGTGATACCAATGCCGATTTACTTAAACCCTGAAGATCGATCACAGCATCATAATTTTGGGATTGCAACTCTGCTTTAAACGCCCGCCATTCGCGCCGTGTCGCTGCAGACAAAGGCGAACGAACCCAACGCCTTAAGTCGCACACAATTAAACGGCGC
>JBAXOC010000021.1:0-12205 GCA_037133455.1 Comamonadaceae bacterium
TGCTACTCCTGTCTTCCAACCAACGCCCACGGCGGCGGCGTTACCGGTCAATAATCTGTCGCAAAGTGCGTATGAGGATTTACGCAATTGCCCCTACCGTTTTTTCGCACTGCGCCAGCTCGGCTTGCGCAGCGTCGATGAACTCGATAGTGAAATCGACAAGCGCGACTTTGGCTTGTGGTTGCACCATGTTTTGCAGGAATTTCATGTAGCTTTGCAGACGCTTGCAAGCGCAGATATTTCTGTTCGACGGGCCCTTCTTAATGCGGCCAGTGAAAAAGCGAGCCAAGCGCTGGGTTTGGATGCGGGTGAATTTTTGCCTTTTGCGGCCTCTTGGCCGCGAGTGCGCGAGGGCTACCTCAGTTGGCTGACCAAACACGAGGTCCAAGGCGCTGTGTTCAAAAGCGCAGAAAACGAATGCCGCCAAAGCGTATCCGAGTGGTTGTTAGAGGGGCGCATTGACCGGATTGATACTTTGTCCGACGGGACGCTGATGGTGTTGGATTACAAAACCGAGTCCGAAACCAAAACCAAAAAACGGGTAAGCAATCCTTTAGAAGACACCCAAATGGCTTTTTACGCCGCGCTCTTACCCCAAGATACCGTCGCGGGCGTCTATGTGAATATCAGCGAAAAAGAGACCAAAGAGACGGAGCAAAAAGAACTCGTTCTAGCGCGAGATACTTTGATTGAAAATTTGGTGGATGACATGAAGCGCATCAGCGCTGGTGCGCCTATGCCGGCCTTGGGAGAAGCGACGGCTTGCGAATTTTGTAACGCACGGGGCCTGTGCCGTAAAGATTTTTGGGCTGCGGTATGAGCGATAAAGAGTTGCCCATTGCCTATGCCCAAGAGGGCGCGCTGATTACCAAGGCGAAGTTTTACCAAGTGGCTTGCGATCCCAAACGCAGCGTCGTGGTTGAGGCTTGCGCTGGCGCTGGAAAAACGTGGATGCTGGTTTCGCGCATCATCCGGGCGCTGCTTGACGGCGCCCAAGCCCACGAAATTTTGGCGATAACTTTCACCAAAAAAGCGGCGGGTGAAATGCGCAAGCGTTTGTTCGATTGGCTGTTGGAATTTAGCCAAAGTGATGACTCCCAATTGCGACTCGCCTTGCTTGAGCGCGGGTTCCTTCAAGAGCCTACAGCCAAAGAACTTGACGCCTTGCGTGGGCTGCACCAAAAACTTCTGGACGCGGGGCGTGGGGTTCAGGTGCGAACCTTCCACGGTTGGTTTGCTGCCTTGGTTCGCAATGCGCCTATGGCGGCGCTGATTGGCGCGGGTTTGCCCACGCGCTATGAACTTTTGGAGAGTGATGAAAAAGCGGTCGCTCAAGTGTGGCGGCGCTTTCAAGCGCGGGTTGCGCAAGACCAAGTAGCGCGAGAGGATTACTGGGCCGTGGTCGCGGCTTACGGACGCCACCAAACCCAAAAAGCCTTGGAGGCGGCCTTGTCAAAGCGGGTTGAATTCGCTTTGGCAGACGCGCAGGGCGTAGTCGACACCTCAGTCGATGGGTTTGGGAAACAGTTTCCGCAATGGAGTCACCTTGCCGAGCCGATGCTGGCACTGCAAGAAACGGACATCCAAGCTTTACTATCCCAAGCCGCTAAATATTTGGGTGCTGTAACTCAAAAATCGTTTTCTGCGAGTGGGGAAAAACTAGAACGTGGCCAAACCCAAGGCGATTCAGATTTAATTTTTGATGCGCTGCTCACCCAAAAAAATGAGCAGAGAAAGTTTAATGAAACGATCCATGGCATAGAGACGGTGCGTCAAGCCCAAGACGCTTTGCTGAAAATCAAGCAGGCCCAAGCGCAACACCTCGCTTTTTTGCATCAGCAAAGCATGGCGCGTTTATGCCGAGGATTGCTCGCTGATTTTTCAGAACTCAAACGCGAGCGCGGTTGGATCGATATGAATGACTTGGAGCTCACCGCAAACCAACTCATGAGCGACCCGTTCTTGGGGGCGTGGGTCCAAGAAAAGCTCGATGCGCGAGTCGGCCACGTTCTCATCGACGAGTTTCAAGACACCAACCCTTTGCAATGGAAAACTTTGGTAGCGTGGCTTTCAAGCTATGCCGGCGCGGGGAATGCGCCTTCGGTTTTTGTGGTGGGAGACCCCAAGCAAAGCATTTACCGTTTTCGCCGGGCAGAGCCGCAGGTGTTTCAGGCGGCCAAAGATTTCATCAAAAATCCAGATGGGCTCGGCGGAACCTTGTTGGCCTGTGACCATACCCACCGAAATGCGCAATCAATTATTTCTTTGGCCAATACTGTTATGAGTCAGCTCCAAGAGCAAGGCGTATTCGCTGGTTATCGCCAGCACACCACGGCGTCTCTGGAGCCCGGGCAATGCGTCAAGTTGCCCCGCATTGGGCGCGACGACACAAAGAAATCCAAAGCGGCTAGCGAGGGCACCGCTGAAGTGGAAACTTGGCGTGACTCTTTGACGATGCCACGAACCGACCCAGAAGAAAACCGCAAAAGTTTGGAGTGTCGTCAAGCAGCACTCTGGTTACAGCGCCATATGCAGCAGCAGGGTTTGCAGCCCAAAGACGTGATGGTTTTGTCGCGTAAGCGCGAGCGCTTGGCGTTGATGCAAGTCGAACTCGATGCTTTGGGTATCCCAGCCCAGCAGCCTGAGAAAACGGCACTCATCGAGATGCCTGAAGTCCAAGACATCGTCGCATTGGTCGATGCCTTGGTGTCTCCGGGACATGATTTATCGTTGGCGCAGGCGCTGAAGTCACCGTTGTTTTCTGTATCAGACGATGCGTTGGTGCAATGGGCGCTGCATATGCGGGCGGTTCGTGCGGCGCGTTCCCCGAGCGAGATAAAAAATAAGTCTTGGCTTCAATGCCTTCAAGATGAGAAAAATATTCCAGCTTCGTGGCCACAAGCGCTTGCGGTGGGTAAGCGTTTGACCCAGTGGCAGCAGTGGCTTGGAACCCTCCCGCCACATTATGCTTTGCACGCTATTTACCAAGACGGCGACGTTGTGGCCCGCTTTGTTGCTTCAACGCCAGCCAACCGACAGGCGGCAGTGCTGGCCAATTTAAACGCCTTGCTCGGCGCGGCTTTGAATGTGGATGGTGGGCGCTTTGTGACTGCTTACGGATTAGTGCGTCAGCTTCGCGCGGGCGGTATCGCCGCTCCCGTGCGTTCGCAAGCCGACGCGGTGCAACTCTTGACTGTGCACGGGGCCAAAGGGCTTGAAGCGCCTTTGGTTATCCTTTTAGACACGGACGCTGAACCCCATAAATCAGAGACGATGGGCGTTTTGGTTCAATGGCCTGGCGAGTCAGATTTTCCGTCACGCTTTGTTTTCCTAGCCAGTGAGTCCAACCCGCCGGCTTGCGCGATTGCGGCCCTGAGCGAAGAAAAGCAAGCCCGCAGCCGCGAGGAGCTGAATGGTTTGTATGTCGCCTTAACCCGTGCTAAAACCACTTTGGTTATATCTAGCATGCAACCCCGCAGTGATAACCCGAATAGCTGGTGGAGCCTGTTAGAGCCTCAGATTCAAGAGGCAGAAAGTGTCTCGGAAGATGCTGTAACTTCAAACGAAAGTGAAGGCGGCTTGGTTGGCAATCCCCTGCCATTTATATTGCAAGAGTTGCCTGAGTTGCCTTTGGATTTGAAAAATACGGACGGTGGGTTGGAGACGGCGCTTCTTGAAAGTGACACGCTGGAGTCCCGTATCGGGCAGGCGATGCACCGATTGTTAGAGCGTTTAGAAACACACCATGCCCAATCTGATGCGCCCTGGACCGCAGCGCAGTTACAAGCGGTGGGTGAAGAATTTTTACTGACAGCCGAGCAATTAGACCGGGCGCACCAATCGGCCCTTGCGATTGTTCGGGGCGAAGGCGTATGGGCTTGGGAGGCGGCTCAATTGGAATGGTTTGGCAATGAGGTCGACATCATCGACCAAGGGTGTTTGCAACGCATAGACCGGTTGGTCAAACGTAAAGATACGGGGTACTGGTGGGTTTTGGATTACAAGTCGCAGGCGCATCCCGAAACCGATGCCAATCTTTGTTCGCAACTCAAAGGCTACCAAAGCGCAGTCCAAAAAGCCTATGCAGGTGAAACCGTACGCTGCGCATTTTTAACCGCACAAGGCCATTGCATTGAACTCTAAGTTGAACGCAGATTTACCCACCGCCATCATCGGCGGCGGCCCTGCCGGTTTGATGGCGGCCCAAGTGTTGTCTGAAGCAGGTCGCAAAGTTCATGTGTTTGATGCCATGCCTTCGGTGGGGCGTAAATTTTTGCTCGCAGGTAAAGGCGGCCTGAACCTCACGCATTCCGAAAACGCCGACGCTTTCTCCGGCCGCTTTGGGGCGCGACGCGCTGCGATTGAATCTGTTTTAAAGGACTTTGATGCCCAAGCGCTGCAACAGTGGTCGCTTGATTTAGGCATTCCCACTTTTGTGGGGACGTCGGGCCGCGTCTTCCCGACGGACATGAAAGCTGCGCCTTTGTTGCGTGCGTGGTTGCAGCGTTTGCGCCATCCAACCAATGCATCTGCAGGCGCGGCGGTCGAGTTTCATATGCGCCACCGCTGGACCGGTTGGGACGCCGACCAAGCGCTTACTTTTGAAACCCCGCAAGGCGAGGTCAAAGTAAAAGCAAGCGCGGTCGTTTTGGCCTTGGGCGGCGGCAGCTGGTCGCGCTTGGGTTCTAACGGCGCGTGGGTCTCACTTTTGGCCGCCAAAGGCGTGGCGGTGTCGCCCTTGTTGCCGTCGAACTGTGGCTTTGATGTGTCAGGGGGCTGGAGCCCATTTTTCAAAGAGCGTTTTGCAGGCCAGCCTTTTAAGTCGGTTGCAATTTCGGTAGCCGCAAGCGATGGCAGCTTGTCGTTTCAACGCAAGGGCGAGTTTGTGGCAACTGCAACCGGCGTCGAAGGCAGTTTGATTTATGCGGCGTCGTCTGTGCTGCGCGATACGATTTTACAAAAGGGCGAAGCGACTTTTTATCTCGATCTATTGCCCGACATGCCGCTAGACAAAGTGAGTGCAGAGATAAAACACCCCCGCGGTTCGCGTTCACTTTCTAACCACCTTAAAAGCCGGCTGCATTTAGACGGTATCAAAACCGCCATCTTGCATGAACGTTTACCCAAATCTGTTTTTGAAGAAGCTCACGCCAACCCGCAAGTACTCGCTAACGCCATCAAAACGCTGCCCATCCACTTGCAAGCATTTAGGCCAATCGATGAAGCCATCAGCAGCGCCGGCGGCGTGTTGTTTGAAGTATTGAATTCCGATTTGATGTTGGAGCAGTTACCGGGTGTTTTTTGTGCCGGTGAAATGCTCGATTGGGAAGCGCCCACAGGCGGGTATTTACTCAATGCGTCGATGGCGACAGGCAGGCGCGCTGCATTTGGGGTACTTCAATATCTGGAAGGTTGACGAGCCTGACCCCGGCACTGGCTCCACAGTTAGGGCTGCTTGGTTCCCCACCTGACCCGGTTGGCCGCTTCACCATGCGGGGAGGCCCGTCAGTTTGAATTGTACTGGGTTCGCTTCGAAGCAGGCGCTTGGCGACACCTTAGAATCACGCCATGTCTTACCTCGTGCTCGCCCGCAAGTACCGCCCTCGCAATTTCACCGAAATGGTGGGCCAAGACCATGTCGTGCGGGCGCTGAGCAACGCTTTAACCACCCAACGTTTACACCACGCCTATTTATTCACCGGAACCCGCGGCGTCGGTAAGACAACGGTTTCACGAATTTTGGCCAAATCATTGAACTGCCAAGGCGCAGATGGTTTAGGAACGATTACCGCAACGCCATGTGGCGTGTGCCAAGCGTGTACCGACATTGATTCCGGACGTTTTGTAGATTACACCGAGCTCGATGCCGCTTCTAACCGGGGCGTTGATGAAGTTCAGTCATTGTTAGAGCAAGCGGTTTACAAGCCGGTCCAAGGCCGCTTTAAAGTCTTCATGATTGACGAGGTTCATATGTTGACCAACACGGCTTTCAATGCCATGTTGAAAACTTTGGAAGAGCCGCCTGAGTATTTAAAATTCGTTCTTGCCACCACTGACCCCCAAAAAGTACCGGTGACGGTGCTTTCGCGGTGCTTGCAATTCAACCTGCGGCCTATGGCGCCAGAAACGATTCGTGAACATTTGCAGCAGGTCTTGGCGCTTGAAGGCGTGAGTGCCGATGTGCAGTCTTTGCGTTTGCTCGCCCGGGCCGCCCGAGGCTCGATGCGCGACGCACTCAGCCTGACTGACCAAGCGATTGCCTTTGGTTCGGGCCAGTTAACCGAAGCGCCAGTTCGGCAAATGTTGGGTAGCGTGGACAGGACGTATGTTTTTCGACTGATCGAGGCTTTGGCTTTGGGTGACGGTAAAACGGTGGTTGAAACCTCAGAGGCCTTGCGCCTCAATGGGCTCAACGCCGCGTCCACCCTCGAAGAAATGTCAACGGTGTTGCAAGCCATGGCGGTGTTGCAAACCTTGGGCCAAGTTTCCGCTTCTGAAGAGGATAGTACCGACCCCGAAGCGGCTGATATTGCTCGTCTTGCCGCTTTGATGCCGCAAGACGAAACGCAGTTGTTGTACAGCATTTGCTTGCACGGTCGTGGCGATTTGGGGCTAGCCCCTGACGAGTACGCTGCGCTCACTATGGTGCTTTTGCGATTGTTGGCTTTTAAGTCACCCCAGCAAAACCCAAACCAAAATACCTCTCCTGCGGTTTCAGCGGAAAAAAAAAGTCTGAAGCCTGAGCAAACTGCTCTTAGCAAGGTTCAGCCTTGGGATGACGCGCCCCCGGGTCAGGTCCTACCGGTTCGCGCGAGTGCTTCGCCCACTGAAGATGTCGAACCCAGCAATATCGTTTCAAAGCCCACGCAGTTGGTCAGTGTGCCGGTGCGTATTCAGGCCGAAAGCCGCGAGGAGGTATTGAACTCAGCGCAGACGACGCCGGTTGTGGTTCCAACCCCTGAAGGTGATTTTTGGCATGTTACGGTGCAAAAATTAATTGAAGCCCAAGCTATTACAGCCATGGTGCGGGAGCTCGCGCTCCAATCGCAACTGGTAGCCCGTGACGAAGACCAGTGGATTTTGCGCGTGGAGCGTGAGTCGCTGAACCAAGCCGGTAGTCGCGAGCGACTCATCCAAGCCTTGCAAACGCTAGGGCTGACCGTGAATTTGGCGGTCGAGGTGGGGCGTGTAACAGACAGCCCGGGCAGGCGCAATGCCAGCGCCAGCGCAGAGCGGCAGTCTGCTGCCGAACAAAGAATTCACCAAGCCCCGTTTGTACAACGCATGATGCAAGAATTTGGCGCTCGGGTGGTGCCGGGGTCGATTCGACCGCTTTAAGTTGCGAATTACTTTTTCAATACTCACCCATTGTTTTAACGATTAACCGAAATAAAGGAAAACGCCATGTTCAACAAAGGACAACTCGCCGGACTGATGAAGCAAGCACAGGCGATGCAAGACAACATGAAAAAAGCCCAAGATGAATTGGGCACGATTGAAGTCACCGGTGAGTCCGGCGCGGGCTTGGTCAAGGTCACCATGACGTGCAAGCACGAAGTCAAACGCGTCACTATTGACCCCAGCCTTTTAAGTGATGACAAAGACATGATTGAAGATTTGGTTGCTGCTGCCTTTAACGCCGCTTTGCGTATTGCCGAAGAAACTTCGAACCAAAAAATGGGCAAGATCACCGCGGGCATGCCAGCGTTGCCTGGCGGAATGAAAATGCCGTTTTGAAAATGACAGATGCCAGCGCCTTAGACGCTTTGATTCAGTCTTTGCGCCGCTTGCCCGGCGTGGGAATTAAATCCGCCCAACGCATGGCGTTTCACTTGCTGCAGCACGACCGTGCAGCGGCCCAGACTTTGGCCCGCGCCTTGTTGGACGCGACCGAGCATGTTCACCACTGCGAGCGTTGCCATACCTTCACCCAAGACGTGGTCTGCGCGACCTGCTTGGATACACGCAGGGACCACACCAAACTGTGCGTGGTTGAAACGCCCGCTGACCAATCGGCGCTCGAGCGCACCGGGGCTTACCGAGGCTTGTATTTTGTTTTGATGGGCAAGCTCAGCCCATTGGATGGAATTGGTCCGCACGATCTGGGGCTAAAGAAGTTGTTTGAACGTGCCTGCGACGGCATCGTGCAAGAGGTGATATTGGCCACCAACTTCACAGCCGAGGGCGAGGCAACCGCCTATGTGATCAGTGAGGGTTTGCGTGCCAAAGGCTTGCAACCCACGCGATTAGCGCGTGGCGTTCCGGTGGGCAGCGAGTTGGAGTACGTTGATTTGGGGACCATTGCGCATGCTTTGGTCGATCGACGTTAAGACTAAGGCTAAGTCCTAAGGTTTAGCCTGCCTTCTTTTTTCCTGCAGCGTTTGCAACCGTTTTGGCTTTGGGTTTGACTGCGCCATTGGTCTTTTTGGCTGCTTTGGAGTTAGCCGCTTTAGCCGGTACAAACAAGACGACTTGTTGGCCCGCCTTGAAGTTAGCGCTGGCGCTGACTTTATTCCATTGAACGATATTGGCAGCCGAAGTTTTATAGCGTTTTGCCAAGCTAGCTACCGTATCGCCCTTCACAGCTTTGACGGTTTTTTTGACCAAAACGATCTCAGGCGCTAAGCTCATCTGCCCGTTATCCGCTACTTTTTCCGTTACGTCTTTTTCAGAATGCGCCGAGCGGGGAACCAGCAACGCCGAGCCTGGTTTGATCAGCATGCGAGGGGGGATATTGTTGACTTCTCGGAGCTGTACTTCCGACATTCCGGTTCGCTTGGCAGCGTCCGCTGCTTTCATGGTGGTCGGCGCAATCCAGACAGTCCAACTTGCCAATCTGCCTCCGCTAAACCCCAAGAGATTGCGCTCAAAAACATCCGCATTGTCCCAAGGCAACAAAATTTGTGGCGTTCCAGCCGCCATGATGACGGGCTTACTCAGCGATGGGTTGAGTGCTTTGAAGTCAATTAGTGGCACCTCGGCTAACTTGGCTGCCAAAACAGTATCAATGTCTCTGCGAATGCTGACGCTTTGAAAATAGGGGTGGTTGCCAATTTGCGGCAAAGTGGAATTAAAACTGCTGGGGTTGGCCACAATGTTTTTGATCGCTTGGAGTTTGGGCACATAAAACCGCGTTTCCATTGGCATCGTCAGGCTCGGGTAATCGGTCGCCAAGCCAAGGCGTTTGTTTTTCCCAATCGCACGGCCCACACTGCCTTCGCCCCAGTTGTAAGCAGCCAAGGCCAAATGCCAGTCACCAAACATGCCGTGGAGTTTTTGTAAATAATCTAAAGCGGCGCGTGTGGATGCCAAAACATCGCGTCGGTCATCGCGAAAAACATTTTGTTTCAGCTCAAAGTGTTTACCTGTGGCGGGCATGAACTGCCACATCCCTGCGGCTTTGGCACTTGAAACGGCTTGTGGATTGAAAGCGCTTTCTACAAATGGAAGCAGCGCCAGTTCGGACGGCATATTACGCAGCTCTAATTCTTCAACAATATGGAAAAGGTATTTTTTCGAGCGCTCTGTCATTCGAAAAATATAGTCAGGTCGCGTGGTGTACCAGTTTTCACGATCGCGTACCAAATCACTTTCCAGGTTGGGCATCGCGTATCCGCTGCGAATGCGCTCCCACAAGTCATCGGTTGTAGCCATTGGAACCACAAGGCGGGTATTGGATTCTTGGACTTCCAAAGGCGCAAGGCCCTCAAGCGGTGCAGCAGGTGTTGCGCCGTAGCCTAGGCTGAAGACAAAAAGACAGGCGCAGACACCGGAGCGAGCGAGAAATCGAAACATCATTGGTATTGGTTTTTCCAGGCGCGAAGAGTTGCAAAGGAGCCGTTTTTGGCGAATCCTTCGGCATCAAAGCTTTTAACAGACGCAAGCACGGCAGGGCTCGTGCTGCGTAAAAAAGGATTAACAGCCATCTCGAGGGCCATGGAAGAGGGAAGGGTTGGTAGATTTTTTGAGCGCAACGTGAGGCAGTGCTGCTGGTAGTTCTCAAGCTCCGTATTGTTCGGATCCACTTCCCGCGCAAATTTCAGGTTGCTCAAAGTGTATTCATGGGTGCAACACACACGGGTGTTGGCGGGCAAGGCTGCCAGGGTTTGTAAAGAATTCAACATTTGCGCCGGGGTTCCTTCAAACAAACGCCCGCAACCGCCGCTAAATAAAGTATCTCCACAAAAAAGCAGGGGGCCACCGTCTGCCGCTTCGCAATAAAAAGCGATATGTCCAGCGGTATGTCCGGGAACGTCTATCACTTGGAACTCCAAGCCCAAAAGATGCGCCGAGTTGCCTTGTGAGAGTTTCACCAAAGGCTTAGGAACATGTTCTTTCGCAGGGCCAAAAACTTGAGCGCCAGTGGCTTGCCTTAACTCCGCGATGCCACCGGTGTGATCGCCATGGTGGTGCGTGATTAGAATACCTTGTAGGTTCAGCCCTTCAAGGGCCAAAGCCTGAAAAACCGGTTGGGCCACGCCCGGGTCAACCACCAAAGCATTTTCCCCATCGTGCAGCATCCAGATGTAATTGTCAGTCAGTGCAGGCAGCGGTATTAACTTCATGAGTGAATCCATTATAAGTTTTCAAGATTGGCTCCAGACCCCGCCAGGGGATTACCTTTTGGAGTGGGAGCGCCAACAAGTAAGCAGCGCGGTCACTGATATTTTTGGATATCACGCAGTTCAGCTGGGGGTTCCTGAAATGGATGGCTTGCAAGCGAACCGTATGCCTCACCGCTGGTTGGCTGAACAAACTTCAGACCTCCAAGCGCCGTGCCAACCCGCCTTCGTCAGTGACTTTTGCGCCTTGCCTTTTCCTGCCAATTGCCTAGATTTGGTGATCTTGCCACACACCCTCGAATGCAGCTTGGATGCGCACGAAACTTTGCGTGAAGTGGAGCGCGTTTTGGTTGCAGAAGGCCGCGTTGTGATTTGCGGAATCAACCCCTTGAGTTTCTGGGCCTTGCGGCAAGCGCGAGCGAGTTTGTGGCTGCGTTTGGGGTTGGGGCGGTTTTTGGGGCAATCGTATTTGCCTGAGGCACAAGAATTTATCGGCTATTGGCGGCTACGGGACTGGTTGCGCTTGCTTGGTTTTGAAATTGAAGTGGTGCGTTTTGGGGGCTATAGCCCCGCCGTGCGAACTGCCAAATGGTTGAAGCGCTTTGCGTGGATGGAACGCTGGGGAGCGCGGTGGTGGCCTATTTTTGGAGCCGTGTACTTGGTCGTGGCGGTAAAAAAAGTTCGTGGTTTGCGTTTAATGGGCCCCGCTTGGAAAGCGGCAAAGGTGCGCGCTGGCAACCCAGTATCCGCATCGCGCCAAGCGCAAGATGCAACCCGCAGGGAGACAGACGCGTGAACAAAGTGGTAATTTATACAGACGGCGCCTGCAAAGGAAATCCTGGCCCTGGAGGGTGGGGCGCTTTGTTGCGATCGGAAGATGGGTCTGAGAAAGAGCTTTATGGCGGAGAGTCGGAAACCACCAACAACCGCATGGAAATGACCGCCGTCATCCAAGCCTTATCCGCCCTCAAGCGACCTTGCAAGATCACACTGCACCTCGACAGCCAGTACGTACTCAAAGGTATCACCGAATGGTTGCCCGGTTGGAAAGCCAAAGGTTGGAGAACCGCGGCCAAACAGCCGGTAAAAAACGTTGATTTATGGCAAGCGCTAGATGCCTTGGTCCAAACCAGTGGCCATGTGATCGATTGGCGCTGGGTCAAAGGACACGCCGGCGATGTCGGCAATGAGCGCGCCGATGGGCTGGCGAATTTGGGCGTGGAGTTGGGGCAGGGTTCGGTTTAGGGAACCGCCGCTACTAACGTTTAAATTACGCCGTTAAAAACCATCACATCCACCAGATCACCAGGGGCAATATTGCCTTGTTCGTGGTGTAACACCAGCAAGCCATTGGCCTGCACCATAGAGCTCAAGACACCTGAACCTTGTTGGCCGGTAATTTTGACGCTCAAGCTACCGTCGGCTTGCGCAGTCACGATGGCGCGTTGGTATTCGGTGCGACCGGGCTTTTTGCGTATGGACTCAAGGCTTTTGGCTTTCAAGAGGGGCGGTTGGATACTCGGGTCGTCCGTGCGAGCGCCCATCATCTGCCAGAGTGCAGGCCGGACAAAAGCCAAAAAGGTCACCATCACCGCCACTGGATTTCCGGGCAGACCAAACAGCGGCACCTTTCCCAATCGCCC
>JBAXOC010000022.1:0-11998 GCA_037133455.1 Comamonadaceae bacterium
GTAGAAGTTCCGCCTGGTCCTCCTGTGCTCTCACCGATCGTGGCTGAAATTTATGGACCCGAAGCGCAAGGTCGGCGCGAAGTAGCGAAGGCCGTTCGAGCAGTATTTGAGAAAACACCCGGAATTGTGGATGTGGATGACAGCAGTATTGCGGATGCCCCGCGCAAAATACTCTTGGTAGACCGCCGCAAAGCGGCACTGCTAGGCGTACCGCAGCAAGCGATTGTCAGCACCTTACGCACAGGATTGGCTGGAACGTCTGCCACCTACATTCACGATGCCAGTAAATACCCTGCGCCCGTGATTTTGCAGTTGCCTCAACAAAGCCACGGCGACCTCAACGCATTGCTACAACTCAGCGTTCGATCTTCCTCTGGCCGTTTGGTGGCGATTCGTGAGTTGGTCACAGTCAGCGACACGGTTCGTGAGCAGCCGGTATTTCACAAAGATTTGTTGCCGCTCAACATGGTGGTGGCGGACATGGCAGGAAAACTCGACAGCCCGCTGTATGGCGTTTTTTCTATGCGCAAAGAGATTTCTGCGATTGCAACACCCGGCGGTGGAACTTTAGTCGAATACTTTATCCGCCAGCCCGAAGATGCTTTGCGTGAATATGCCGTCAAGTGGGACGGTGAGTCTCAGGTTACTTACGAAACATTCAGAGACATGGGTGCTGCTTATGCGGTGGGCTTGGTCCTGATTTATCTCTTGGTGGTTGCGCAGTTTGGTTCCTACTTGACGCCGCTCATCATCATGGCGCCTATACCGCTGACCATTATTGGTGTCATGCCTGGCCACGCCATCATGGGTGCGCAGTACACCGCCACCAGCATGATTGGAATGATTGCGCTGGCCGGAATTATTGTGCGCAACTCCATCTTGTTGGTTGACTTTATCAATTTATTGGTCCGTCAAGGCGTGGCGTTTAAAAAGGCGGTTGTCCAATCGGCGATCACCCGTGCGCAACCGATTATGTTGACGGGTTTGGCCGCCATGCTGGGTGCGTTCTTCATTTTGGACGATCCGATTTTTAACGGATTGGCGATCTCGCTGATCTTTGGAATTTCTGTGTCAACGGTGTTGACGCTGATCGTTATTCCGACGCTGTACTTTGCTGCCTACCGAAATCGCACCGAAGCTTTGGCGAAAGAAGTGTCTTCTGTTTAGTTTTATAACCCTTAGGAGTTTTTCATGACCTCATGGCAAGTTGTTCGTTTAGTGGCAGGTGTTTTTATCCTGGTTTCTTTGGCATTGGGTATCCCCTCTAGCCCGATTTTTGTCAATGAGTGGTGGTTGGCGTTCACGGCATTTGTCGGAGCCAATCTAGCCCAAAGTGCGCTGACGCGCTGGTGCATGATGGAGACGATTCTTCGAAAATTAGGCATTCAGCCTGGTTGCTAAAGAAAGAAGTTATGCAATTGATCTGCCCCCACTGTGGTGTAAAAAACCGGGTCGATGACGACAAACTTGCGCACGAATTGGCGTGTGGCAAGTGTGGCGCAGACATCATGGCGGCTGCACCCGTGGCCCTTGGCGATGCGGCCTTTGAGGCTTTTATTGCAGGAACGCAGCTGCCGGTGGTGGTGGATTTTTGGGCGGCGTGGTGTGGTCCCTGTAAATCCATGGCACCCCACTTTCAAGCGGCTGCCAGGGAATTGCCCTTGGTTCGCTTTGTCAAAGTGGATACCGATGCGGCACCTGCAGTCAGTAGCAAGTATGCGATTCGCAGTATTCCCACCCTTATTTTGTTTGAAGAAGGCAAAGAGCGCGCTCGTATCTCTGGAGCGTTGCCTGCGCGTGAGCTCAAAGAGTGGATTCGAGCCCACCAGACCTTAGGAAAAATGGTATGACATTTCGATTAAAACCCACGCAGGTTGCTGCCATCGTTCTTGGCTTTGGAATTGCATCGTGTGCGCAGGCGCTCGATTTAACGCAAACCTGGCAGGCGACTCTTGCGCATGATCCGCAAATTGCCGTGTCTCAAGCCGCCCGGCTCGCTGGTTCCACAAAAAAGCAGCAAGCCGCTGCCTTATGGCGTCCCTCAGTCGTACTCAGCGCCAGCGCTGGCACAACAAGTGCAGACAGCAGCACCACAGGCGCCAATTTTTCTGCACCAGGTTTCACGACCTCCAATGGGGTGGAGTTCAACACGTCGGTGACAAATGGCAGTAGCACCCGTTGGACACTGGCTGCGAAACAGCCTTTACTGAGTGCTGAACGCAGTGCCCAAAGCAAGCAATTGGAGATCGCTTCCAGCGTATCGGAGTTGGAGTGGCAATCAGCCCAAGCTGATTTGATCTTACGTACTGCGCAGCGGTACTTTGACCTCCTGCTCGCGACCCGAAAGCTCGAGGTATTACGCCAACAAAAAAAATCGGTGGATCAAGCATGGGTTGAAGCTAAAGATCGATTTGCATTGGGGGATAAACCCATCACAGACACCCATGAAGCCCTAGCCCGCGCCATGGTGTTGCAAGCTCAGATCTTGGCTGCGCAAAATGACCAGGAAATGGCACAGACCGTTCTAGCGCAATCCACCGGACTGAACCCCTCAGAACTCAGGCCAATGGAGCCTCTCGCAGTGCTTCAATTCCCGGAGCAAAACGCGATCGATATTTTGATTTCCCAGGCCTTGGATAACAATCCCTTGCTACGCATGCAAGCCGGACAAGTGCAAGTCGCCCAGCAAGAGGTTGCGAAATTCAGCGCATTGGGTTCTTCTACGCTGGATGTCGTTGCGCAAGCCGGGCAAGACCGGCTCACAGGCAGTGGCGATTTTGGTAGTGCCAGCAATACGTCCAACCAACGGATGATTGGTTTGCAGTGGACTATGCCTTTGTACGCCGGCGGTTACCGTAGCGCTCGCCAAGAGGAGGCATTGAGGCTGGAGGAAAAAGCCCAAGCTGAACTCGAGCGCAGCCGACAGCACATCAGCCAGCAAACCCGTGGTACGTGGCTAGCCTTACAAACCGGACCCGCGCGACTTGCGGCTTTGAATGCAGCCCACCAAGCCAGTCTGGCCAGATTGGATGCAACTCGGCTAGGGCGTCAAGTGGGAGACCGTACCACGCTTGATTTACTGCAAGCGCAAAACGATGCGAGCAGCGCGGAGTTGGCTTTGGTCCAAACGCGGTCCGAATTAATACTGAGTCGTTTGCAAATGGATGCATGGCTTGGGCAACTCGATGCAGTCCACTTGGAAAGCGTGAACGCGCTTTTTAAAACGGGTGGCTAGACGATGAAACCTTGATCTAGGTCTAATACAAATAGAACCTAAACCCCTACGATAGATTCATATTGCACAAGGAGTTGTTTTGAATCTATCTCTAGAACCCCATTCTTTCCAAGCCCAGTTACTTGGTTTAAGAGCCACCTTGTTGGCGCAAATTTCTGAACAGCGAGGCGGCGTTTTGAGTCGTGCGGAGGTCGCTGCAGTTCATTTTTCTAACGTTCAAGATTCCCATGCGCAAACCACCACGCAACGCGACCTTGAATTTGCGCTTAACGAGCGAGAAACGGCAGAGCTTGAAGCTATTGACGCAGCGCTTAAGCGCTTAGAGGCGGGTACGTATGGAGTGTGTGCCGATTGCGGTGAACCCATTGCAAAGGCCAGACTGTTAGCTACACCTGAAATCACGCGCTGTATCGCTTGCCAAGAAAAATCAGAACATCTATCTCACTAAGAAAGAAAGCCATGACTATTTTTCACGCCGTTGTTTGGATCGATAACCAAGAAGCCCACGTGATGCTGTTTGACCATGACCATGTGCAAGCTCAGCGCATCAAATCACGCAGCCACCATAAGCACCAAGGCAAACCCCACGATACTTCAGGCTTGTTTAGCGAGGTGGCCACTGCATTAGCAGGAGTACATGAAATTCTCATCACGGGGCCTGGCTTGGCACGAGACCAGTTTCGCGATTGGTGCCAATCCCACCAGCCTGCGGTAGCCCACGCGACCGTGGATAGTATTGCCAGCGACCATCCGACTGACCCACAAATCGTGGCGATGGCACGCCAGTACTTTAAGAAATTCGACCAAATGGGTTTAGACCCTGCACTGGTCTAGTTCGCTGTGTCCCACCAAGGCTGTCACCCTTTAGTGCATGCCAAAGCAAGCGCATGCGCAGTTAATGTCTTCTCGTTGGGCCACTGATCTGCAATCAGGCCGTGTTGGTAAACAGCGCTACATGCAGCTTGGTAGGCACTAACACCTTGCACTGACCAGTGCGCTCCAATGAGGCCAGCAAGCACATCGCCTGTTCCCGCAGTGGCGAGTCGGGCATTGCCTGTGATGTTAATCCTTATCCCATGTCGGGTGTCAGCAATCAATGTGCCAGAACCTTTAAGCACTACAGTACAGCGAAATTGACTGCAAAGAATACGAGCAGCACATAGCCTGTCTTTTTGAATGGCGGCGGTGTTTGTGTTTAAAAGTCGAGCCGCTTCAAGAGGGTGGGGTGTTAGCACCGTGCTGCCTTCGGCTCTGTCTTGGAGAAGATCGATGAGCGATGGTGAGGAGGCAATCTGGTTCAGCGCATCGGCGTCAAGCACCAGACGCTTGGCTCGCTTCAATAGCACGGGAAGAGATTCCTGTATAGCGTTTCCCGCTCCACAACCAGCGACGACGGTCATGTCTTCCAAAGACATGTCGGACCAATGGCGTAGCATCAATTCGCTTTGCAGAGTGACTACTGGAAAGTCAATACGGTCTTGCAACAAAGCCAGGTAAACGCGCCCTGCGCCACCATGCAAGGCCGAAGTTGCTGCCAGTAAAGCAGCACCGGTCATGCCTTGTGCCCCACCCACAATGCCCACATCACCAAAGCTCCCTTTGTGTGAGGCGTGGGGCCGGGGCGATAAGG
Organism: Comamonadaceae bacterium; assembly: GCA_037133455.1. Lineage (GTDB taxonomy): Bacteria > Pseudomonadota > Gammaproteobacteria > Burkholderiales > Burkholderiaceae_C > Allorhodoferax. Next base: position 4,866 of record JBAXOC010000022.1, read on the forward strand.
AGCTAGGAGCGTTAAGTAAAGTCCGGGGTTCGCAAATCTCATCTAAACCAAGTCGGTGAAGCCAAAGATTTCCGCAGACATCACGACCCTCATCCATCAAGAGTCCGGGTTTGAGGGTGAGCAAGACCAACGTGGTCTCTGCTCGAATACAAACCAGGTTGGTCTCACCCGTGTCACTGTTCAAGCCAGATGGCGCGTCAATAGAGAGCACCTGTTTGCCAGAGGCGATAATTTGCTGCATCCATGCGTCATAGGGAGAAGGCTCTGACCGGGCGCCGCCATTGCCAAATAACGCGTCAATGACGGAATCAAATAACACGGGCGGATGGATTGAAATGGCAATCCCTGCCTTTTGCGCGCGCGCATACGCATCTTGCGTTTCGATGGAACTTTTAAAGTGCAGCCCAAGGTGACTGACCCACACTTGCTTGCCCAATTGGCGAATAACAATCGCTGCTTCAAGGCCGTCTCCTCCGTTGTTGCCGGGTCCACAAGCGATCCAAAAAATATGAGTGTGTGGATTGCAGGCTAACGCCAAGCGTGCCACGGCTTCACCTGCGCGGCGCATCAATACCCCTGAACCTAGTGCACTCGTCGCGTGGGTTTCAATAGTTCGGGTAGCCTCCGTTGTTAAAACAGGCACAGGTTCTCGCGTTCTAAAACCAGAAGAATGGAGAATGCGAATAAAAGGAGACAACATCGTTGATACATTGTGCGTGTTAAGTACGATGTGGATTCATTGGGTGAACATAGTTTGATCTTCATCAAGTGTTGCCAAGCCCACGCCCCTTACAGTGAGTGACTCATTCATCATTCAAACTGGAGCTACCGAGATGACAACAAGCCAAAAAAACAAACTCATGGAAGACCTGCAACTCGTCATTGAAGACGCCGAAGAATTGTTGCGCATGACAGCCAAAGAGGCTGGCGATAGCGCGGCCGATGTGCGAAAAAGGGTGCAAGCACGGATGGAGCAGGCCAAAGTGGAGTTGGTGCATATTCAAGCTGCGGCCGTAGCGCAGGCCAAAGCAGCAGGCCAAGCGGCAGATGCGTTTGTTCACGAAAACCCTTGGAAGTCGGTCGGCGTTGCCGCAGGCCTGGGTTTGGTCTTAGGTTTGCTTCTTAGCCGTCGGTAAAACCAATGGCTGAGGGCAAAAGCGCCGGTTTGTTTAGCTCACTGCGCCAACTGTTAGGAACGGCCCTAGAGACGGCGCATATCCGGTTGGAGCTACTAGGCACGGAATTGGAATTTGAAAAACGCCGCATCTTTGACGGACTCGCGTTGGCTGCTGTGGCGCTGCTTTTTCTCGGATTGGGCTTGGTGCTTCTTTGTGGCACCGTAGTTTTGCTTTTTTGGGAAGGCGACCGTTTGATGGCTGTGGGATGGATGACGTTTTCTTTTCTAACCCTTGGTTTAATATTTTTAGGCCAAGCACGCCAACGTTTAAAAGCGCCGCAGGGAATATTCCAAAAAAGTGTGGACGAACTCAAGCAAGACCAAGCGTTGACGCAAGACGCATCCAACCATGCGAAATAACAATCTCATTTTGCGCCAGCAACAGCTTTGCGAACGCAGTGCGCAGCTGAGGTTTTTGTGGACCCAAGAGATTCAATGCGTCAAGCCGCTCTTGTCACTGGGAGACAACTTGATTAAAAGCGCAGCTTGGATTCTCCGTAAACCTGTGTTGCCAGCGGTCGGTGCGTTTCTCATCCTGGCCTGGCAACCCAAGCGGGCTTTAGTGTGGGGTTATCGAATTTTTTGGGGCTGGAATGTCTTTCAGGGCGTTTCTAAAACACCACTGGCATGCTTCGCAAAGCGGTTTTTTTCGCGCGGATGAACGGGGTCACTTTGACCCCAAGGCCATCCGCCAAATTCGGTGCGACGGTAATCGGCAAAAGCTTGGTGAATTTCTTCTTGGGTATTCATCACAAACGGACCGTATTGCGCAACGGGTTCGCCAATCGGGCGGCCCTGTAGCATTAAAAGCTCAGAGGTTTCTTCCCCATTGATGATTTCAACGGCATCGGTGGCTCGAACTTCGATGACCGAACGAACGCCGATGGTTTCACCCGCTGCGCTGAGCGTGACTCCTTTAAAAAAATACAGTTGACGGCGCGTTTTGGGGTTTGTGGCTGCAGGCAAAGTCCAACGGGCACCGGGCTCCATACGAACCGTGAAAATCGCCAGGTCAGAATCCGCTTGGCTGGCCCAGGAGTGGGGTGGAGGCGGCAGCCCTTTGGCATGGTTAAGAACCCCCGCCACAACGACAACATCGGTGGCCCGGTTTTCATTGTCAAGAATTTTCACGCGTTCAATACTTTCATTCCAAAGCATGGTGAAGTGCGGCTCTGCCATTTTGTTTTTAGCGGGGAGATTGAGCCAAATTTGAAAGAGTTCGGCTGGATTGGGTTGATCGGTGTGACGCAGGGGAAACATTTCGCAGTGAACAATGCCCTTCCCCGCGGTTAGCCATTGAACATCTCCAGCGCCAAAGCGAGCGATGGCGCCCAAGGAGTCGGAGTGGTCAATATGCCCTTGGCGAACGATGGTGACGGTCTCAAAGCCACGGTGCGGATGCGCAGGAAAGCCGGGGACGGTTTTACCGTGGTACATGCTCCAGCCGTCTTTGCCAGCAAAGTCTTGCCCAAGATCGCGCCCAGTTAACGGTACGCTAGGGCCCATGGCGGCGTTACCTGACGGGTAAGCGTCGTTGTGGTGCACGCAAAATAAAAACGGATCCAAGGTTTGCCATGGAAAAGCCAAGGGGGCCACACTCAAAATGCTGGGGTTCATACACACAATTCAAAAAAGAATCAAAACACTATTAAAGCGCAATTTACGATGGGCCTACTCCGAGCCGCACCTTGACGGAATAGGGGTGTTTTCACTACCGATAAGATTGCGCCATGGATATACCTTCCGTTTTACTGCGTTTGATGGGTGCCGCTCTGTTGACGGGAACGTTGGTGGCGTTTGGAGTGTCTGAGCGTTCGACCACCGTCTCACCTGCTTTAGCGCTTGTTCCTATCTCTCAGAGCCCTTTGGACGTTTCTCCAGATGTGGATTGGAAGACCGGTGCCAAAGGGCATATTCCCATGCCGGAGGGCGCAATGGCTGCGCATGCGAGTGCCCTGGTGGCGATGCCAAACAACCAGCCGGATGTGCTCATGGCATTTTGGTTTGCCGGCGACCGCGAAAGCGCTCCCAATGTTCAAATTGCAAGCGCAAGTTTTAACCGAGCCACCCAGACTTGGGGTGCAGCACGCTTTGTGGTGAACCGCCACGATATGGGTGCGCAATTGGGATTTGGCCTGCGCCGTTTGGGCAATCCTGTGGCATGGCTCGACGCGAGCGGACGCATACATTTGTTTGTAGTGGCGACGGGTTGGGGCGGCTGGGCAGCGGGGCGCATCTTGCATTTACAGCAACGCCAAGATTCGCAAAGCGCAGACTTGGAATTTGAGCCTGTGGGGCTTCTACCCTTGTCGTGGTTGTGGAATACCAGCTTTTTAGTCCGAACGGCGCCGCTTCCTTTGGCCGATGGCGGCATGGTGCTGCCCGCGTATTTCGAGTTGGGTTTTAAGTATCCTGTTGCCCTGCGGTTTGACAGCAAAGGCAATTTTGTGGGCATGGTGCGAATATCGAATAAGCGCTATGCCTTGCAGCCCGCATTGATAGCCCATTCGCCGACGCATTGGATGGCGCTGATGCGTGACACCCGCGAAGTTGGAAAAATCATTGCAGCCCAAACCGTTGATGCGGGGCAGAACTGGACAGATTTACCCGACTTGGCTTTAGATAATCCAGACTCAGCGATCGCGACCCTTCGATCCCATGGGCAGCATTGGTTGGTCCATAACGACTCCCCCCATTCGCGCGAAAAATTGGCATTGAGTCGCTCGCACAATGGGCTGGAGTGGAGAACTTCGCTGCGACTTGAGGAGGGTTCCGCCGGACAAGAGTTTTCGTATCCCGCCATCGTTCAAACGCACAACAGTCTTTGGATCAGCTACACCGACCAACGCCGCAGCATTGCGTGGCAGCGCTTGGATTTAAATGCAAACCAAACCCCTCAAAATCCAAGCGCATCCAACGAGAAGGATAAGCCATGACAGCACCATGGGACGCATTGGCGCCTAGCTTGCCCTCGCTTGCCCATTTGCCGTGGGCTATGCATCTGGGTTGGGGAGTGGTGATGGCTGCGCTATTGAACAGCCTGTTGTCTCAAAGTGTGGGTGTCGTGCGCCACCTTATCGTTTGTGTTGTGGCTGTCATCGCAAGTATTCCCGGCACATGGGGGCCGGTGTACTGGTTGGGCCTTGCCTTTCAAACGCCAAGTGTAATTGCCGTGTTGTGGGCAGGGCAACATCTTTACAGCCGTTGGCCAATCGCTGCCTGGACCTTGAAAGCCCGTCAATCCCAGCGCAGTACTGTCAATATGACATTTGCTTTATTTGGCGTCGTTTTGGGTTGGCTTTTGTTGCTAGATACCTTGGCATTGGTGCCCATGCAACTTTATGCGTGGGGCTTTTCGCCTTGGAGTGCTGGAGTTGCGCTGCTATTGGGTTTATTGCCTTGGATTTTTCAAGGCATGTCAGGCCTGCGAAGCGCTGGCGGCTTGGTCGTGTTGTCCGTCGTTGTCTTCACGCTTTTGCGATTACCTACCGGCAACGTGTGGGATGCATTGCTTGACCCATGGCTTTGGGTGGTGTTGCATATTTATTTGGTGCGTAGATGGGTGCGAAATAGATAAGACTGGTTTTCTAAACAATTACTTCTTATAAAAATCTCGATGAAAAGTCCAGCGGTCGTTGGCGACAAAATTACTGACACTGGCCACGACGATGGCAATGACGTTGGCCAGCATGTAATGCATGGCATGCGCCAGCCACAGAGTCAGACCGTATTGCAGCGTAATCCCAAACCATGAAGCGAGCGCATATTTTCCGAATTGATTGACAAGTGGCGTTGGCGCGATCTGCAATCCCGCATCGCCTTGCGTGTTAACAGCACGCACCCGGTCAGACCACGTCCACAGGCGGTTCCAAGTAAAGTTGTTCAGTGTCGCAATAGAGATTGCCAAAACCAGCGAGGCGTAAGGCTTGCCTTCAGGGCCCTCAAGGGATTGAAACAAAAATTCATGGCCCAAATACAAAACCAGCATATTGACGACCGTACCACTGGCACCGACCAATCCAAATTTGATATAGCGGATACTTTTCAGCCAATCGATGGCAGACAATACACGTTCTTGCAGACTCACCTTAGTCGACATGCGCAGCTGAATGGGTTGGCTTCAAAAATCGCAGCGCGGCATCGAGTACGGGATCTGGGGCAATGCGTTTAAGGCACTGGTTGTCGCCGTCACAAAACGTCAATCGGTGGTTATAGGCACTTAGGCAGGGTGAGCAGGCTATCCCTGATTCAATCACGGTGTTGCGAGACCCCAAAGGTCCATAGAGTTTGCCCGTTTCAGGTCCAAAAAAGACCATGGTCTGAATGGGCGTGAGGCAGGCAAAGTGACCAGGACCACCGTCGTTGGTAATCAGTAGCTCGGACGCATGAAACAACATCAGTAGTTCACGGATGCTGCGGGTGTAGCCGGTCAGGTCTATGCAATAAGGGCTATCGGTTTGGGCTTGCAAGTCTTTGGCGAGTTGGGCATCGTCCTTCAGGCCAATCAAACCCACTGCAAACCCTTCGTGGCACAGCCCTTGGGCGACCCGTGCGTAATACGCCGCTGGCCACGCGCGTTCAGGAAGAATGCCGCCGCCGGCATAGACCAACACTAATTTTCGCTTTGATAAATGGGGATGATCGCTATGGAGCTTTTCTCGGTAGGCGGCTAGCTCAGAAGCTTCAAATGGAACAGACAACTCTGTTGTTGTAGGCAAGGAAATCGTTGGCGCAGATTTATTGCGCGGCATGCCTTGGCCCGTGAGCGCGTCTACCAAGGACAGAAACTGTTTGCTAATGTGTTGGTAGGGGTTGTAGGGAATCGCGTGGTTGATAAAACTCCCGCGGTACAAACCTTCTTGGGTGTGCGGGGTAAAACCCACGCGAACCGGAGCGCCACTGGCAAAGGACAACAAACTGCTGACCCGTGAAAAAAGTTCGCAATCAATCACCGCGTCGATCCGCAGACGTCGCATAAGTGCGCTCACGCGAAGGATGTCACGCAAGAGGCGCAGGCCTGAGCGGTCGTCGATCGAGTGTAAAAATTCCGGTGCAGTGAGCCCTAAGAGTTGAGAGACCTCTTGGTTTTTTTTAAGCTGCAAAACGTGAATGGATGCCGTGGGGTAGCGCCTGCGAAGTTCCGCAAACATGGGGCCAGCCAACACAATGCTTCCCATCTCAGAGAGCAGGATCACTAAAATATTTTTTGGATGGTTTCCTAAAGCGGCTGATTTTCTCAATACGGCCGACAGACGAACCCACAATGACACCAGACCACATAACAACTGGCCGAGCCAGCGGTCAATAAAGCGCTGTGTATTGAGGTTCATCTGTGGCGGGCTGATTACAGTCCAGCTGCAGCGCGCAGAGCCTGGGCTTTATCGGTTCGCTCCCATGTGAACTCAGGTTCTTCACGGCCGAAGTGTCCATAAGCAGCTGTCTTTTCATAGATAGGACGCAGCAAATCAAGCATCTGAATAATCCCTTTGGGGCGCAAGTCGAAGTGTTCACTCACCAAGGCGGCGATTTTTTCGTCGGAGATCACGCCGGTTCCCTCGGTGTACACCGTGACGTTCATGGGCTTGGCCACACCAATGGCGTAGGCGACTTGAATTTGGCACTGCTTGGCGATACCCGCAGCCACAATGTTCTTAGCCACATAGCGTGCGGCATAAGCGGCAGAGCGATCTACCTTTGTAGGATCTTTCCCGGAAAATGCGCCGCCTCCGTGGGGGCAGGCGCCGCCGTAGGTGTCCACAATAATTTTGCGTCCTGTTAAACCACAGTCACCCTGGGGTCCGCCGACCACAAAGCGGCCGGTGGGGTTGACCAAATAGCGGGTGTCTTTGAGCCACTCTTTAGGCAGAACAGGTTTGATAATTTCTTCGATGACCGCGTCAATGAATTCTTGCTTCATGGTTGTGCCATTGCTCATTTCGGGGCTGTGCTGGCTTGA
>JBAXOC010000023.1:0-11984 GCA_037133455.1 Comamonadaceae bacterium
AGTTTTTAGATGGTGGTTTGTGAGTATTCAGACTGACGATTTTTCTCCAGATTCAGCGCCTGCCTTGGCGCAGCGCGTTGTATCGACTGCGCCCGTTTCTTCAAGCGAAGAGGCGATTGAGCGGGCATTACGGCCTAAGCTATTGGATGACTATGTGGGCCAGGCGAAAATTCGTGAGCAGTTAGAGATATTTATTGGAGCAGCCAAAAAACGCGACGAAGCGTTGGACCATGTCTTGCTCTTTGGCCCGCCTGGTTTAGGTAAGACGACTCTGAGCCACATCATTGCCCATGAGCTGGGGGTGAATCTGCGCCAGACCAGTGGCCCAGTGTTGGAAAAGCCGAAAGACTTGGCGGCGCTGTTAACCAACTTAGAAAAGAACGACGTTTTATTTATTGACGAAATTCACCGCTTAAGTCCCGTCGTAGAAGAAATTTTGTACCCCGCTTTAGAGGACTACAAAATCGACATCATGATTGGTGAAGGCCCAGCGGCGCGGTCTATCAAGTTGGATTTGCAGCCCTTTACCTTGGTCGGTGCGACCACCCGTGCGGGAATGTTGACCAACCCTTTGCGGGACCGCTTTGGGATTGTGGCTCGCTTAGAGTTCTATTCGTCGGACGAGCTGTTGCGCATCGTGACCCGCAGTGCGGGTTTGCTCAAAGTGCCAACCGATCCCGAGGGTGGTTTTGAAATCGCTCGACGCTCGCGCGGAACACCGCGCATTGCCAATCGGCTCCTTCGCCGTGTGCGTGATTTTGCGGAAGTCAAAGGAGTGGGGAAAATTACTTTGGATATTGCCAATCGGGCTTTGGCGATGCTTGACGTAGATCCGCAGGGGTTCGATCTCATGGACCGCAAGCTACTTGAAGCGGTGATTCACCGTTTTGATGGCGGTCCTGTGGGCTTGGACAATATTGCAGCCAGTATTGGCGAAGAGCGCGAAACGATCGAGGACGTGATTGAGCCCTACTTAATTCAACAAGGCTATTTGCAACGCACTCCGCGCGGGCGCATTGCAACGCTCGCTGCTTACCGCCATTTAGGCGTTGTGCCGCCCAGCACCTTGCATCCCGATTTACTGAGCTAGCGCCAAAGCGGCGGCGATTGTGACGTGTAGCAGCGTCGCTTGCCAGCCGCGCAAATGCCCTTCGGTATAGCGCCCTAAAACCCAGAGGCTCAAACAAAGGCCAACACAGTACATCGCGGCAGATGTCAGCGAAAGAGAATCTGCAACCCACAAAAACGCAGAACCTGCAAACAAAATGAGTACCAATTGAAGACTAGCGAAAACATGTTGGCCGAGTGTGCGTTGTGGTTGGTACTTGCTGACCTGTGCCAACTGAAATTCTGACTTCTCTAAGGTGGTAGCAGAGGCAGGAAGCCAACCTGGAGGCTTAAACCAGACGTTGAGTTTGTCAGTCCAAGAGGGAAGTTGGCGGCTGGTTTGCGCTAAGCGAACGTAGCCTTGGGTATTGGCCCAAAGCGGGTTCCAACTGTTTAAAGGGTCGCGGGTTCCATAAACGCAGGTTTCTTGCTCTGGCGTGAACGTGCCAAACAGCTGGTCCCACACCACCAAAATCCCGCCGTAGTTGCGATCAAGGTAACCCTCGTTGATCGCGTGGTGAACGCGGTGGTTGCTGGGCGAACAAAACACGCGATCAAACCAACCGAGTTTCTTCACGTGCTCGGTATGTACCCAAAATTGATACAGTAAATCAACTAAAGCGACGATACCAAATAGCAAAGGAGGAACACCTAAAACAGCCATGGGCAGATAAAAAACCCAGCCAAAAAAAGCGCCCGTTGAGGTTTGGCGTAGTGCAGTGGTGAGGTTGTAGTACTGGCTTTGGTGGTGAACAGAGTGCGCTGCCCAAAGCAGAGAAATGCGGTGGCCGCCGCGGTGCAGCCAGTAATAGCAAAAATCATAAATCACCAAAGCGAGAAGCCAACCCACAGGATGTTTCCATAGCGCTGCATCAGGGAAAAGAGCGATGGAATCAAACACGGCGGCGTAAAGGAGCAAGCCAATGAACTTGCTCAAAACACCCGTTAACTGGCTCATGAGTCCCAAACTCAAGCTGTTTAAAGAATCACTGAGCCCAAAGCTCGAGACCGACCCTTTTAAGCGCGATTGGTGTTGGTCCCACCAAAATTCCAAAGCGATGAGTAGTAAAAAAACAGGGAAAGCAAAAACAATGATTTTGGACATAGGGTTTAAGCCGTTTAACTAAAAATTAGATTGTGAATTCGTCCCGGGTTTCGGTCTCAAGGTGATTTGCGTCGGCCCAACCTACCAAGGTTAAAGACTCAGGCGTCCAAAGCAGGCGGTTGATCGTGCAGTTGCCTAAATCCCAGGTGCGCGGCGCATCAACGGATTGCTGCGTAGCCAGGCGGTACAACATGTCTAACACCCCGCCGTGGGCGACTAGCACGATGTGTTGACCGTTGTGTTGGGTGGCGATGTCGGATAGCGCCTGGGCAACACGATCGCGCGTTTGAAGCGGAGTTTCGCCCCCAGGCGGTGCCCAATGGGGGTCACGCTGCCGCCAGCGCTTGGACTCTTCGGGCCACTTGTTTTCTATCTCTGCGTAGGTTTGTCCTTCAAAGCTGCCAAAGGCGCGTTCGCGCAGGCCCGCGTGAAGTGCAATAGATTGGGGGTCAATGCCTGCGTGCGCAGCAATAGCTTTAGCGGTGCTGTGGGCACGTTGCAGATCGCTGGTGTAAATGTGGTCAATTGCGCTTTCTGCGAGAGCGCGGCCAACCCGTTGCGCTTGCCACTGGCCATGGTCATTGAGTGCAATGTCAAGTTGCCCTTGAATACGCGTGTCCACATTCCAGGCTGTTTCGCCGTGGCGGACCGCAGTAATCCGAACGGAGGGGGAGCGTGCGTGGGTCATGGGCTTGTTGCAGAAGAAGGTGAAACTTCAATGAAAACGGTATGAGGCTGGGGTTGAGCGCGGGGGTAGTCGCTCAAAGCGGCGCGAATCACGGCAGGAAGTAGCTGCTGGGTATCGGACCACGGGCCGACGTGTTGGGCAGTGCTTTCAAACACAGTCTGACTTGTTGCGATGTCACGTAGCAAAAGTGACACGCTGTAAAGGTGCCAAGGCGGCTCTAACATCAGCCCCATGGAAGGAAACCGCATTAACCCATCCCGATCCATCAACCGCTGGCGTCTCCAAGGGGTGCTGTATGTAGGATTCTGTATGGCCTGCACGGTAGCCGTCATTTGTAAGGCGTATTGGGGCGCGGTGTCTGCTTTGCGTAACCCTACACTCTCCAGCAGTGGCTGCGCGATGGTTTCGAGTTGCTCTTGGGCTTTTGCCTGTAGGTCTTGAGACGGTAGGCGCTCAAACCGGTAGCTTGCGAGATTGGTAGGTGCCGTTGAGCCCGCAAAACTGCGAACTTCGCTGTCAATGATTCGCGTGGTGGCGCATCCTCCTAAAGCCAATAAAGTAGCCAATCCGATTGCGCAACGTAGCAAGGCATTGAAGTGCAAACCAGAAAGCGGCATATTTTTAAAGACTCACCAGTTGGAGACCGGGCAGGGAAGTTGCAGCGAATTCTTCGGCATCAAAAGCTTTGTCGCCTTCTGCGTCTGGAAGTCCAGTGGTTTTGATATTTTTAAAGTCATGGCGCTTGGTGTCCATCAAATGCGAGGGCACTACATTTTGAAGCGCGGTAAACATACTTTCAATACGGCCAGGGTATTGTTTTTCCCAATCGCGCAGCATGTTGCCAATTTGCTTACGCTGCAGGTTCTCTTGGCTCCCGCAAAGCGTACAAGGGATGATGGGGAATTCGCGATGAGCGGCCCAGCGCGTCAGGTCTTTTTCCGCCACGTTCGCTAAAGGGCGAATCACGATATGGCCGCCGTCGTCACTGACCAATTTTGGGGGCATGCCTTTGAGTTTGCCACCAAAGAACATATTGAGAAAAAACGTTTGCAACATATCGTCGCGGTGGTGGCCTAGCGCGATTTTTGTGATTTTGAGTTCATCGGCGACCCGGTACAAAATGCCTCGGCGCAGCCGACTGCATAAGCTACACATGGTCTTGCCTTCAGGGATGACCTTTTTAACAATGCTGTAGGTATCCTGCGTTTCGATGTGAAAGGGAACGCCGAGTTGCTTTAAGTAAGCAGGCAAGATGTGGTCAGGAAAGCCGGGTTGTTTTTGGTCTAAGTTAACAGCGATCAACTCGAATGAAATCGGAGCGCGTTGCTGCATTTTGAGCAAAATATCCAACATCCCGTAGCTGTCTTTACCACCAGAGACGCAAACCATCACGCGGTCACCCTCTTCAATCATGTTGAAGTCCATGATCGCTTGACCGACTTGGCGACACAGGCGCTTTTCAAGCTTGTGCGTTTCGCGTTCAATCTTTAACGCAGCGGTGTCTTTGGCCACGACAGCGTTTTCTTCTTCAATCCATGTTGCGTTCATAAGGCTTCCTATGGCTTACCACTGACCGGTTTCAACCCGGATGGCGACTTCGCAATCGTCAAAAATTTTGAGCTTGGCTATTTTGACGCGCACCCCTAAAACGCCGGGTAACTGCAACAGCCGGTGGGCTAATTTGCCGATCAAACTCTCAAGTAAATTCACGTGTTCTGCGGTGCACTCTGCAATGATGATTTGCCGCACTTTGCGATAGTCCAAAACATGGTTGATATCGTCATCGCTGGGCAGTAAGGGCTGAATGCCCAAGTGCAACTCCGCGTCCACCTGAATGGGTTGGGGCGCAGCGAGCTCGGATTCCAAAATACCCAAATTGGCCTCAAAGCGCAAGCCGTTGAGCGTCAAAATTTGAGAGCCGGTGGTGGGAGACATGGTGACGCCTTACATCAAAGAAAAGTCGCGCTCAAAGCGCATGAGGTGTTGACCGCCGTCAACCAACAAAGTGGTTCCGGTAATCGATTGGTTCTCTAACGCAAAACGGACCGTAGCGGCCACGTCTTTGGGCGTAGAGGAGCGCCCCAAGGGGGAGAGCTTGTGCAGCGCTGCAAATTTATCTTGGGTCAGTAAATGGCTGGTGAGAGTCAGCCCGGGGGCCACGCCTACAACGCGAACCAATGGGCTTAACGCCAAAGCGAGCATGGTGGTTGCCGCTTCTAAAGCGGCTTTGGACAAGGTGTAGCTGAAAAAGTCTGGGTTTTGGTTCCAGAGTTTTTGATCCAACATATTGACCACCGCGCCGCTGTGAACCTCTGAACTGTCAAAATCTTGATCGGGCGCTGCGCGGTTACGCGCATCCATGTGTGCGTGCAAGGCTTGCGCCAAAATAATGGCAGCGCCCGTGTTGGTGCGCATGTGGGTGTCCATCGCCTCAAACCCAAAGCTGGCGGGGTTGTCATGTTCAAACGTGGAGGCGCTGTTGACGACTGCGTCAACCGTTCCTAATTGTTCGATCACCCGGGGTAGCAATTTTCTAACGTCCGATTCATCACTTAAGTCCGCTTGAAAGAGCGCAGCACCCGGTGTCAGCGCGGCACAATCGGATACCGTTTTTTCAGCCTCAAGGGCGGAGCCCTTGTAGTGCACCGCCACCCGCCAACCCCCTGCCGCCAAAGCCAATGCGATTTCCCGCCCTAAGCGCTTGGCGCTGCCGGTTACCAAAACGGTAGGGGCAGTGTTGGCTGAAGTCGAAGAAAATGGGGCGGACATTGAAGGACAATCGGTCAGACTAAAACAATGAAATGGGGCGCAGAGTGATGTGGCTAAAAATAAAGTGATGCGAAATGACAGCGCCCCCTAGTTTAACGACCCCCATGACCGAGCACCTTGCCAAGGTCATAGCCCAATCCGAGGGCTGGATTGGCTTTGATGTGTTTATGGCCGAGGCGCTTTATGCCCCCGGTTTAGGCTATTACGCCAACGATTTGCCCAAGTTTGGCGCTATGCCGACAACGCATGGCGATACGGCGGTAAAAAGTGACTTTGTCACGGCGCCAGAGATGACGCCCTTGTTTGCGTATGCGTTCGCGCGGCAAATCGCCCAAGCCTTAGAGCACACCCAGACCGACGAAATATGGGAGTTTGGTGCGGGAACCGGCGCCCTTGCCCAGCAGTTACTCACTGCGCTAGCTGCCATGGGCGTCAAGATCAGGCGTTACACCATTGTTGATATTTCAAGCACGCTCAAAGACCGCCAGCGCACGCGTTTGATTGACCATTTGAATGTCGTTGAGTGGGTCGGGGCTTTGCCTCATGCCATGAATGGGGTTGTGATCGGCAACGAGGTGCTAGACGCCATGCCGGTTCAGTTGTTATCGCGCGTGGGCGGGGTGTGGCATGAGCGGGGTGTTGCTTTGGATACTGCAAACCCCCATGCGGAAAGTCCATCGTTGGTTTGGCAAGACCGCCCCAGTGATTTGCGCCCGCCGTTTGAAGTGACGGGCGAGCACGACTACGTTACTGAAATTCACCCACAAGCCCAAGGCTTTGTTCAAACCCTCGCCGACCGTTTACAAACGGGCGCAGTGTTTTTATTGGACTATGGTTTTCCAGAGTCGGAGTACTACCACCCGCAGCGCCACATGGGAACCGTGATGTGCCACCAAGCCCACCAAAGCGATACTGACCCACTCACCCAAGTGGGTCAAAAAGACATTACCGCCCACGTTAACTTCACAGGCATTGCCTTGGCTGCGCAAGACGCGGGCTTAGAGGTTTTGGGATACACCAACCAGGCCCATTTTTTAATGAACTGCGGCATCGTGGAGCTGATGCAAGCGGCCAGTCTGCCTGAACGCGTAGCGGCTCAAAAACTGATCTTAGAGCATGAAATGGGGGAGCTATTTAAGGTCATCGCGCTAGGCACGGGGAATCCTTGGACGCCGCTTGGGTTTGCCCATGGCGACAAGATGCATACTTTGTAATTTTCAAATTCGTAGCGCTGCAGTCACTGCCCGCGCCCGGGCTTGAGAAACAGACAGACCAATCTCTAACCCGGTTTTCCCTTCGGCAATGGCTTGCGCTGCAACGACTTCGGTGTTGACCGATTGAGCGCATTGCAAGGCGGTCGTTAAAAGTGGGGCTAGGGGGTAGGGTGTTGGGGTGGCGAGAAAGGTCAAGGTTTCAATAAGAAGTGCAAAGCGTTCGGGTTTTCTAAAGGCATCGCACTGCTCAAGAAGTTTGACTACCGCATCGCCGTCGGTTGGGTCGCAGTGGTTGATCGGGCTCAAGCTGCGTTCAAGCAAGGCAGCTAAATCAGCGCAAGGAGCAGGAATACGGTGCGTTTGAGAAAATGCGTGCAGCGCCGAAACACCATGCGTCAAACAAGCAAACCGAACTTCCAACGCTGCGTGGTGTTGCGCGGTGTAGTCCAATAGCAGCAAGGTTTTTTCATTGACTGCAGCATGCAACTCTGGCATCACGACTTGAAGTGCGCCACACGCTTGTAGGACTTTCACCATACGCGAAGGTGTTTGCTCCATTAACCCTTTGGAAAACTCAAGCCATACCCGCTCTGCGACCAGATGCTCTGCCTCTTGGCTTGCAACCATGTCTTGCATCATCACCATGGTTTCTGGGGCCACCGTGAATTCGGGAAACCGAGCAGCAAAACGAGCCAGGCGCAAAATTCGCACCGGGTCTTCGCGAAACGCAGGGCCAGTGTGGCGCAAGATTTTGTTTGTAATATCTTTACGTCCGCCAAAGGGGTCGACGCAACCTGCAAGATCAATCGCTTTGCCGCCTTCGTTGAACGCAACGGCTATCGAGTTGATTGTCAAATCGCGCCGTGAAAGGTCTTCCTCTAAGGTAACGTCGGGCGCAGCATGGACTGAAAATCCTCGGTAGCCAGGTGCCGTTTTTCGCTCTGTACGGGCTAAGGCATATTCTTCTTTGGTGTGTGGATGAAGAAAAACGGGGAAGTCCCGACCCACGGGAATAAAACCAAGATCAAGCAGCGTTTGCGCCCTTGCGCCGACCACGACAAAGTCACGGTCACGCACTGGCAAACCCATCATCAAGTCACGAACGGCGCCGCCAACAAGGTAGGTTTGCATGGAAAGGAAAAAGAAGGAAAGGAGAGGTGCGCTTGGCCTAAGGCTTTAAGCGGTAGGGTTCTTCAAAGTCTAAAAAGTCGCGTTCTTTCAAGGCGGCGTCAATCCAGGCTTTGACTCCTGACAAGGCGCTTAGACGTTCGATGTAGGCGCTGATAACAGGAGGCACCGGCAATGCGTAAGTTTTTAAACGCATGCAAACGGGGGCGAAATACGCGTCAACAACAGAAAAATCGCCAAACAGCATGGGCCCACCACTCGCCTCAAGAAGCTGCGTCCACATCGCAACGATGCGCTCTACATCGGAGCGCACAGCCGGTTTGTCGCGCCAAATGATTGCTCCTTGTTCAGGCAAAGAAGCCTCGATGTTCATCGGGCAGTTGGCCCGCAAGCCCATAAACCCCGCATGCATTTCCGCACAAAGGCTTCGCGCAAGAGCGCGTGCGCCAATGCTTTGGGGCCAGAGTTTTTTCTCTGGGAATTTTTCGGCCACATATTCTGCGATAGCCAAAGTGTCCCAAACCACAAGATCTCCGTCGTGCAGCACGGGAACTTTTCCCGCAGGAGAAATAGATTGGAGTGTTTTTTTGAATTCGGACTCTGGAGTGAAACCATCAAATCGCACGAATACTTCTTCAAACGCAATCTGCGCCTGCGTTAGCAACACCCAAGGCCGCATGGACCAGGATGAGTAATTTTTATTGCCAATATAGAGTTTTAGCATAGAGTCTTATTTGGGTTTAAGGTAACTCAAGTTCATCTTCGGATGTTACGGAATCCACGGGGCCAATCATGCCTAAGCGCGATTTGATGGCCTGGGGCTGTCCGGTCAATAGCGCAGCGTAAAGCGTAGTGTTAGCAATTACTTTTTTGACGTAATCGCGGGTTTCGCTAAAGGGAATATTCTCTGCCCAAATCGCCGCTTCCACGGTGGGGCTGCCACTTTGGCCGCGCCATAAACGCGAGCGGCTCGGCCCTGCATTGTAGGCCGCTGCAGCCATCGGCATCGATCCGCTGAAGCTGTCCAGAACCAATTTGAGGTAACCCGTTCCAATGGCAATATTGGTTTCGCGATCGGTGATTTTGTGGGGTGTAAAGTCAGTGAGGCCGATTTTTTTAGCAGTCCATTTTGCGGTGGCCGGCATCACCTGCATCAACCCTGAGGCGCCAACGCCTGACTTGGCGTCCATGATGAACCGGCTCTCTTGGCGAATCAAACCATACACATAGGCGGGATCGAGCCCAATGCTTTGCGCACGCGTAACGACAGAGTTTTTGTACGGCATCGGAAAGCGTTGGTCTAGGTCAACTAAGATCTTTGTGCGGTCGCTGGTATTGATGCACCGGTCCCAGACTTCGGCTCGGCAAGCCACATCGGCCGCTGCCAACAAAGCCCTGTCGTCCATACCACCCTTAGTATGTAAGCTGATGCTGTAGTTCCATTCGCGCACGCCTTCAGCACGCAGGCCCAAACGAATCGCGTACAGCGCACGTTGCAGGCCCGGGTTGGTGCGAGCTAACTCTTTTTCTTCAAGGGTAGGTGGTGCCGGGCGGGGGGGGAAACTGCTGCGTTGGCCTAGTTCTTCTAACGCCAGTTGTTCGTAAAAACCTTTGATTCCGGCAATGCTTTGCAGTTGGGCCAAAGCTTGGGTTCGCGCGACCTCGCTGGGGCGTTGGGCTAATACGGCGCGTGCGTTCCAGTACACCCATACGGTTTCGTTTCGCAGCGCAACAGGCATCGCATTGATAGCCTCTTGAGCTTGTTGCCAGCGTCCAGCGCGCAAAGCCGCTCGCGCGGCCCAGGCGAGGTGGTCTTCGTGCATGTAATTGAATTGACCATGGGCATAAAAATCGGTCGCATTGTTGGCGTGCTTTTTAGCGGCTTGTTTACCGATCACACCCCAAATCCAACTGCGTTCTTCGGTTGTCAATTGGGCGCGCCAACGCAGTTTTTCTACTTCAACAGCGGCCTCTGCAGGGTCTAAATACGCTTGGCGAATCAAAGCCAGAGACACCATCTCGCGGGTTTGAGGGCGCAGGGCGGTGAGTTTGTCGCTGAGGTATTTGCTAGGATTGAGATAAATAGAGTTGACGGTTTTGACCCACCCCCCATCCAACATACCAACCGCTTGGGTCGCGATGCGCAAGCGGTCGTTTTCCATTCCTAATCGAGCGCGAATCCAAGCCGTTTGCGCAGGTAATTTTTTATGATCAATCAGTTGTTCGGCAATGCCCGCACAGGCCTCATCGCCCTCGCGCAAAGACAGCCACAAGTCTTGTACGGTTTTGGCAACGTCAGCGCCTTTGCTGACATAGTCACTCCACAAGGCGTAGCACTGTAACGCCCGCTCATCGCCCATGCGGTATTGACTGTATTCTTGGTCAAAGGTTGCCCAGTCGCGGTTACGCCCTAACTGCAAAAGCCACTCGGCGCGAAGCCTGTCTTCTTGGTAAGTTCCCGCAATACGGCCCAGCGCAGTTTGAATTTCGGTTTTACTGGCGGTGTCTAAGCGCGAAGACAATTCCCAATACACCGCCCACGGCTCGAGCGACGAACCGCGAACTTGACCGAGCAGCGCAGCCATGCGCTTACGGTCCCTTTGTTTGTAGGCTTGAGCGATGTCAACAATCGCCTCATCGCTGCGGG
The DNA here is from genome assembly GCA_037133455.1 of Comamonadaceae bacterium. Lineage (GTDB taxonomy): Bacteria > Pseudomonadota > Gammaproteobacteria > Burkholderiales > Burkholderiaceae_C > Allorhodoferax. The sequence continues at coordinate 10,659 of JBAXOC010000023.1, forward strand.
CAGAATCGGCGTTTTGTGCGATGGCCAGCGGCGTGCTTAATGAAAAAAGGGCACTGCCAAGGGCAAGTCCTGTCAAAATGGTTCTGAATAACTGCATGTGGTGATTATGGACAAATCTATGGACCCCAAAGGACTTGAAAAAAAGGTATTGCGTAAAGCCTTGTTAGAGCAAAGGTTTAATTTGCCAGACCGATTGCACCGGGCAGATTTGCTGCTTCAGGTAATGCGCATTTGGTTGGTGGGCCGAACCGACACCACCATCGGCGCGTATTGGCCTATTAAAGGGGAATTTGACCCTTTGCCAGCCTTACATCGCTGGAAAGAAGATGGCGAGCTCAACGAAGAGCCGCAGCGCCGTCGGATCGCTTTGCCTGTCATCAACAAGTTACATAAAACCATGACCTTTCACACCTGGTACCCCGGGTGTCCTATGGAAGAAGACGCTTATGGCATTCCTAAGCCCAAAGACACCGAAATGGTGTCCCCGAGTTTGTTGTTTGTCCCGTGTGTCGGCTACAGTGCAGGCGGATACCGTTTAGGTTACGGCGGCGGTTTTTATGACCGCATGTTGGCCAGCTTAGAACCCAAGCCCTTTACCGTGGGGTTGGGATTCGGGGTGGGCTATGTTCCAGACTTTGAGCCTGAGGCGCATGACATTCCCCTCGACGCCATTCTCACGGACCATGGCGTGGCCTGGCCGGTAGAGCCCTCGGTTCGGCCTGAGCGTTAAAGCCTAAGAGATTTAGATCGTCTCGCGGTGCAAGAGCATCGCTTCTTGTTGGTAGCTCTGCAGCGTGGCAATCAGTTTTTTGCGTTGCTTGGGGCTGGCACTGTTGTGCAATTGGGCCAACGCTTTACAGGTTTGCGCGGTGCTACGAATTTTGAAGTCTTGGTACACCGCGTCGCTGGAATGTTGCCATTGGGCGTTCCAGGCTTTGAGGGCAATGAGTGCCGTTGCAGAGTCTGCCTTTTGGAGTCCAGCGAGGGTGCTGAGCCCCAACTTTTGGCGGCGTGTGACTTCCGAAAAATACAGGTTTTCCTCTTCCTTGGTTTGATGCAAAGCGGCGTGAAGCTGTTGCAATTGCGGTGAACTCAAAGCGCCATAAAAATCTTCGGTGCGCTCGGTGAATTTATCCGCACGGCGGTAATCCTCGCGCCATTTACGAGTCTTTTTCTCAAACGCTTTGGCCATGAAGTCGAGTTGTGCGTTGGTAAGCGTTGGCACGATAGCAGCAGCGCTTGGCAAAACTCGCTCGCTGAGCGCATCCATTCGCGCCATCGTTTTTTCATACAACTCGCATACCTGAGGGCCCGTTACATTTCCAC
>JBAXOC010000024.1:0-11960 GCA_037133455.1 Comamonadaceae bacterium
GGAATGGCCCGGTCAATAGACACTGGCTTGTGTGCAGCAGCAATCACCTTGGGGGCGGTCGCCAAGGGCTTTTTCACACTGGACTGCTTAGCGCTTGCAACTTGCGCGGGGGGTGTTTTACGCTTTCCGGGCCCTGAAGAGGAAGACTCCATAGCGTTCGAGGATTTACCAAGAAGTCGATCGGCACGTTTTGTCGGGGCAGGAGGAAGTGGCATGGTTTAAAAAGTGAGAAGAGAAGTCAGAAAATCGAGGCTGTAAAAATGGAAAAGCCGCCTTGGGCCAAGGCGGCTTTTAAAAGTTGTTTATTCGAAAACTGAAACAGCATGCAACTATTATGCATGAGCTGTGTGACTCAATTAAGTGGCCTTTTTAAGCGCCTTAACTGCTTTGAGCACGTCATCAACGTGCCCCAATACCTTCAGGCCGCGCCATTCTTCTTTAAGAACGCCATCCGGGCCAACCAAGAACGTGCTGCGCTCAATCCCTTTGACCTTTTTGCCGTACATGATTTTATTTTTGACCACGCCAAACATGTGACACATTTTTTCTTCGGTGTCGGCAATGAGTTCAAACGGAAGTTCTAACTTTGCTTTGAATTCGTCATGGGACTTCATGTTGTCGCGGGAAACGCCGAAAACATGGGCGCCGGCCTTTACAAAATCTTTGTAACGGTCACGAAACTGCATCGCTTCCGTGGTGCAGCCCGGTGTGTTGTCTTTAGGGTAAAAGTACAACACCATCGTTTGACCCACGTGGGAATTATGGGTGACACGAACGCCACCGGTGGCGTTGGCTTCGAATTCGGGGAGAGGTTTGTTGACAACGATCGCCATAGGGGGTAATTATTTCTCGTGCAGGATGTGTCAGGCAAAGTGGGGGGAAAGGAGCACTTGCTGTTCACCTCTCCCTCTACAACAACCTTGGATTTTACTCTTAAAAGTAAGCGGCTCTTGGCTGGCCCCATCGGCCTAGGTTGACGTTATGAGAAGGGCGGCAACGACCTTTCTGCCTTCGCCGGCTAGAAAGTTGTAGGTCCGGCAAGCCGCTTGGGTATCCATGGTTTCAACGCCGATCCGTTTGTCATACAAGCCTTGGAGCCATTGGGGGTGGGGAAAACGAAGGGTCGAACCGCTCCCAAAAATGACCAACTCTGCGCCTAAATCGATCAGTTTTTCAAAATCGGCTGGACCTAGCTTTTCGAACCCGTCGCATTCCCATGGAAAGGTTTGCCCCGTGCTGCAAACCACCGTACTGGCATGGACGGGCTCGCCATTGATGGCGACCCAGCCGCTCCCATATCCGGTGATCGTGGGGCCTTGGGTGCGGTCAGGTTGGAGTTTCATCGGTTTTGGCGGGGCGAAGGGTGACGAATTTGAATGTTGCACTGCACTACTGCGGCAGAGAACTGTGGTCAAATTATAGTTTTCGCCTGAACCCTATATTCTCGGAGGGATTTTGAGAACCATTCATAAATCTGCCAAGCTTGCTAATGTCTGTTACGACATTCGTGGCCCCATCATGGACCGTGCGCGTCAGATGGAGGAAGAGGGCCAAAAAATCATCAAACTCAATATCGGCAACCTCGCGGTATTTGGATTTGATGCGCCCGAAGAAATTCAGCAAGACATGATTCGTAACTTGCCCAATTCTTCAGGTTACTCTGACAGCAAAGGCATTTTCTCTGCGCGAAAAGCGGTGATGCACGAAACCCAAAAGCAAGACATTAAAGGCGTCACTCTGGACGATATTTATTTGGGTAACGGCGCCAGTGAATTGATTGTGATGGCAACGAACGCGTTGCTAGACAACGGCGATGAACTTTTATTGCCAGCCCCCGACTACCCGCTGTGGACTGCGGCTGCAAGCTTGTCGGGTGGAACCCCAGTGCACTATCAGTGTGACGAGGCCAACGGGTGGATGCCTAATCTTGACGATATTCGCGCAAAAATCACCCCGCGCACCAAGGGCATTGTGGTGATCAATCCCAACAATCCTACCGGGGCGCTTTACGCGGACGCCTTGCTATTAGAAATTGTCACTATCGCCCGCGAACACGGATTGGTGATTTTTGCCGACGAGGTATATGACAAGGTTTTGTATGACGGCGTCAAGCACACGGCCCTGGGCTCACTCAGTAACGACGTTTTGACCTTGACCTTTAACTCCTTGTCCAAGAGCTACCGTTCGTGCGGTTACCGAGCCGGTTGGATGGTGGTTTCCGGAGATAAACGCCCAGCCAAGGACTACATTGAAGGCCTCAATATGCTTTCAAATATGCGTTTGTGTGCCAACGTTCCTGGCCAATACGCGATCCAAACCGCCCTAGGCGGCTACCAAAGCATTGATGACTTGGTCTGCGAAGGAGGGCGTTTGCGTCGCCAGCGCGATTTGGCTTATTCGCTGATTACCGCCATTCCTGGGGTGACATGTGTCAAACCCAGTGCTGCTTTGTATATGTTCCCGCGTTTGGACCCCAAGATTTATCCGATTGAAGATGACCAACAGTTTTTCTTGGAATTGCTTCAAGAAACACGTGTCATGTTGGTCCAAGGCAGTGGGTTTAATTGGTCTGCGCCAGACCACTTTCGGATCGTATTTTTGCCGCACGAAGACGACCTTCGCGAAGCCATTTCGCGGATTGCTCATTTTTTAGAAACGTACCGCAAGCGCGTAGATCATTGATTTTTTTGTTGCACTGTTAAAGCATTTTATGAATCCGATTCAAGTAGGTTTGTTAGGTATAGGTACGGTAGGCAGTGGTACTTTCGCGGTCTTAAAACGCAACCAAGAGGAAATCAAACGCCGCGCGGGCCGAGGCATTGAGATCACCCGGGTGGCAGCGCGCAATGTAGAGCTTGCCAAAGCACTTGTGGGTAAGGCCGTCGAGGTGGTCAGTGATCCCTTCGCTGTGGTGAACGACCCGGATATTGAAATCATCGTGGAAGTCATTGGCGGGACAACATTGGCCAAAGATTTGGTGATGAAAGCTATCGCCAATGGGAAGCATGTGGTGACAGCCAACAAGGCTTTGCTGGCTGAACACGGCAACGAAGTCTTCGCAGCCGCCCATGCCAAGGGCGTCATGGTGGCCTTTGAAGGTGCTGTGGCGGTCAGTATTCCAATCATCAAGGCCTTGCGCGAAGGGCTCTCTGGCAACCGCATTGAGTGGGTAGCGGGCATCATCAACGGAACCACCAATTTCATCTTGTCAGAAATGCGCGACAAAGGCCTGAGCTTTGATGCTGCTCTTTCACAAGCCCAAGCCCTCGGATACGCCGAAGCAGATCCGACGTTTGATATTGAAGGCTTTGACGCTGCCCATAAAGCCACCATCTTGGCCGCGATTGCTTTTGGGGTTCCGGTCCAATTCAAGCGGGCCCATGTGGAAGGAATTACCAAACTCGCGGCGGCGGACATTGCCTACGCCTACCAGTTGGGTTACCGCATCAAGTTACTAGGAATTGCCAAACGCACCCACACAGGAATCGAGTTACGCGTTCACCCCACACTGATCCCCATCAAACGGCTGCTGGCCAATGTCGAAGGCTCTATGAACGGCATCATGGTCAAAAGCGATGCCGCCGGCATCACGATGTACTACGGGGCTGGAGCTGGGTCTGAGCAAACGGCATCCGCCGTGATTGCTGATTTGGTTGACGTGACCCGACTGCATACGGCCGACGCAGCCCAGCGTGTCCCGCATTTGGCGTTTCAGCCAGACGCGATGAGCGATACACCGATTTTGCCGATGAGCCACATTGTGACGAGTTACTACCTGCGTTTGCGTGTGGCAGATCAGACCGGTGTATTGGCAAAAGTCACCGGCATTCTGGCCCAAGCAGATATCAGTATTGATGCCGTGTTACAGCGCGAGTCAGATGAGATCAGTGGCGTTGAAGCGAGCCAGACGGACCTGATTATCTTGACCCATGACTGCAAAGAATCCCAAATGGACGCTGCGATTTCTTTGATGCAAGCTTTGCCCACCGTCCTTCAAACCATTGTTCGTATCCGTAAAGAAGAGTTAGTTTAATGCGCTACATTTCCACCCGCAGCCAAGGCGCTGCCCCTATTCCCTCAAAGCGTTTTTGTGAGATTTTGTTAGAAGGCTTGGCCCCGGATGGTGGGCTGTATTTGCCTGAGAGTTACCCAAAGGTCGACGATGCAACCTTAACGCGCTGGAGAAGCCTGTCTTACGCCGATCTTGCCTTCGAAGTATTGTCTTTGTATGTGGATGACATTCCTGCCGATGACTTGCGAATGTTGTGCCGAAAAACGTACACCGAAGCGGTGTTTGGTACCCAAGCCATTGTTCCTCTTAAAAAGTTGGAAGATGGCCTGTATTTAGAAGCCTTATCAAACGGCCCTACATTGGCTTTCAAAGACATGGCAATGCAGCTTTTGGGGAATTTGTTTGAATACGAATTAGCCCGCCGCGGCGAAGAATTAAATATTTTTGGCGCTACCAGCGGAGACACGGGAAGTGCTGCGGAATACGCCATGCGCGGCAAAAAAGGGGTTCGGGTTTTCATGACCAGTCCGAACGGGCGAATGAGTCCTTTTCAACAGGCGCAAATGTTCAGCCTGATGGATGCCAACATTTACAACTTGGCGGTGGATGGCGTATTTGATGACTGCCAAGACTTGGTTAAGGCGGTGTCAAACGATTTGGATTTCAAGCGCAAATACAAAATCGGCACTGTCAATTCGATCAACTGGGCGCGTTTGATGGCTCAGGTGGTGTATTACTTTGCTGGTTATTTGCAAGCAACGACTAGCAATGCGCAGCGGGTGAGTTTCACTGTTCCGAGTGGAAATTTTGGCAACGTTTGCGCCGGCCATGTAGCCCGGATGATGGGCCTGCCCATTGATAAGCTGGTCGTTGCGACTAACGAAAATGACGTGCTTGATGAATTTTTTCGCACTGGAATTTACCGGGTCCGGGGATCATCGGATACGCATGAAACATCAAGCCCTTCCATGGATATTTCGAAGGCCAGTAATTTTGAACGTTTCATTTTTGACCTGATCGGTCGCGATGGAAGCAAAACGGCGGATTTGTTTGGAACGCGAGTGTCTCAAAAAGGGCGGTTTGATTTAAGTGCGGATTCACATTTTCCAGAAGCTTCGACGCGCTATGGATTTGCCAGTGGCAAGAGCATCCACCAAGATCGGCTACAAACCATCCGTGATACTTGGAAACGTTACGGCGTGATGGTCGATACCCATACCGCTGACGGATTAAAGGTCGCGTTGACGCACCGCACGCCAGGTGTTCCCATGTTGGTTTTAGAAACCGCCTTGCCAATTAAATTTGCTGCAACGCTGGTGGAGGCTTTAGGCTTAGAGCCTGATCGCCCAGAAAAATTTATTGGGATTGAGGCCTTGCCTAAAAAAGTCAAACTCATGTCGTCCGATGTCACTGCGGTGAAGGCATTCATCGCCGAAGAATGCGGGTACTGATGTTGTATGCGTAAACCCCTGTTGTCTTTGGAGACGGCATTAACGCAGCTTCTTGTAAGCCTTGAGGGAATGCGACCTGAAACCGAATGGGTTTCTACTATGCAGGCGGATGGTCGGGTATTGGCGCAGGCCGTTAGCTCAGAATTACAGGTCCCGCCGCAGGATAATTCTTCGATGGATGGCTATGCCGTTCGGTTGGCTGATGTGGGTTCTTGCAATGGAATTTTGCCTGTATCACAAAGAATTCCAGCAGGAACGAATCCGCAAGCACTGCTTGCAGGGACCGCTGCCCGAATTTTTACCGGCGCACCGATCCCCTTCGGTGCAGATGCCGTCGTTATGCAAGAAGACTGCGTTGAACTGCCTGCTGCCAATCCCCAAGACACCGAACTGCGTATTCAAGTCAACCAAACTCCATCTCTAGGGCAGTGGATTCGCCGCTCAGGTGAAGACGTGACCAAGGGCGAGGTTGTTTTGGCAGCAGGGCAACGCCTGGGTCCCGCAGAATTAGGCATGGCGGCCAGTATTGGTTTAGCAAAGTTGTGTGTCGTTCGCAAGCCCCGCGTCGCTTTGTTTTCTACAGGGGATGAGTTGGTGATGCCAGGCGATATACAACCCCAAGCGATGCCGGCCGGCGCAATCTTCAACTCCAACCGTTTCTTTTTAAACAGCCTGCTGCTGCGCTTGGGCTGTGATGTCACTGACTTTGGAATCATTCCAGACCAAAGAGAGGCCACTATTGCGGCACTTCGACTCGCGTCGGAGAGCAACGACCTTGTTTTGACCAGTGGCGGTGTCTCCGTTGGGGAAGAAGACCACGTCAAACCGGCCGTTCAAAGTTTAGGCAGCTTGGATCTTTGGCAGATTGCCATCAAGCCAGGCAAGCCGTTTGCGCATGGCCGCATTGGCGCATGCCATTTCATTGGTTTACCTGGCAACCCGGTATCGAGTTTTGTTACGTTTCTTGTGTTAGTCCGCCCCTTCTTGCAGCGATTACAGGGCGTGAATCAATCCGCCCTTCCAGTGACTTTGATGCGGGCAGACTTTGACTGGCTCAGACCCGATAAGCGGCAAGAATTTTTACGTGTGCGCAGGAACGCAAAGGGTGGTTTAGATCTTTTCCCTAATCAAAGCTCCGGTGTTTTGAGTTCGATCGTCTGGGGCGATGGTTTGGTGGACAATCCAGCAGGCCAGTCGATTCGCCAAGGCGATCAGGTCGGGTTTGTGGCGTTCAATGATCTATTGGGATAAGGTTTAGCGATGCGTGTTCACCTTAAATATTTCGCTTCGATCCGTGAAGCCATGGGTTGCGCGTCTGAAACCATCGAAACGTCGGCGCACACGCTTGCGCAGTTGCGTGATACTTTAGCCCAAAGAGAAGGCCCGCCCTCAGAGGCTTTGCATCGTGGCAAGGTCGTCAGAATGGCTTTAAATCAAAACATGGTGGAAGAAAGTAGCGTGTTGATCGATGGGTGTGAAGTGGCTTTTTTTCCTCCTGTGACAGGCGGTTAATACCTATGGCACGGGTTCGAATTCAGAGCGAAGCATTCGACATTGCACAAGAAATTGCCCTTGTGCAAGCCAACGACTCGCGTGTTGGCGCGGTCTGCAGTTTTTTGGGGACCGTGCGGGACCGAAACATCCACGATGATTTGCATGCCAATAGCGTGCGATCTTTAGAGCTCGAGCATTACCCAGGAATGACCGAAAAATCGATTGAGGCCATGATCCATGAAGCCCTTCGGCGTTTTGATATTTTGGGCGCACGTGTGGTCCACCGCATTGGCGTATTGCTTCCCCAAGATCCAGTGGTCTTGGTGCTGGTGGCATCTGCACACCGGGGTGAAAGCTTTAAGGCCTGTGAGTTTTTAATGGACTACTTAAAAACCCAAGCTCCTTTTTGGAAAAAGGAACAAACCCCAGACGGCGCACACTGGGTCGACGCACGGGTAACGGATGATGCAGCTTTAGCCCGCTGGGGAATTGTCGCAAGCAACGCCCAATAACGGGATGGGGTGAGCTTTTCCCTTGACATGGGACAAGGTTCGTTTTCCGATTGGCCTTGAAAATGTCTGCGTACAGCCCCAACTGCAGCTGAATTAGGAGATCAAGATGCGTGTAGACAAACTCACCAGTAAATTTCAAGAGGCTTTATCGGACGCTCAAACGTTGGCGATCGGGCAAGACCACGCGTTCATTGAGCCGCCCCACGTGGTTACGGCCATGTTGCGCCAAGACGGCGGGCCCAAGGCCTTGCTTCAGCGCGCTGGCGTCAATGTGCAGGGATTACTCGTCGCTGCGGAAGCCGCTATCAAGAAGTTACCTCAAGTCCAGGGCCATGAACAGGTTCAAGTGGGTCGCGATATGGTGAGTTTGCTGCAATCGTCAGAAAAAGAATCCATCAAACGGGGCGATCAATTTGTTGCAAGCGAATTGTTTTTTCTCGCGCTGGCTGACAGTAAATCTGATTTCTCTAAACAAGCCCAAGCCCAAGGCGTTGGAAGAAAAAGCATGGAAGCGGCGATTGAAGCCGTGCGCGGCGGGCAAAGTATAGACAGCGCTGATGCCGAAGATCAACGTGAATCGCTCAAAAAATACTGCGTTGACCTGACTGAGCGGGCCCGCGCTGGCAAGCTCGATCCAGTGATTGGCCGTGACGATGAAATTCGCCGGGCGATACAAGTGTTGCAACGGCGAACTAAAAACAATCCGGTTCTGATTGGTGAACCCGGTGTTGGAAAAACCGCCATTGTTGAAGGCTTGGCGCAGCGTATCGTTTCAGGCGAAGTCCCTGATTCCCTCAAAGGAAAGCGTGTTTTGTCATTGGATATGGCGTCCCTCTTAGCCGGTGCCAAGTTCCGTGGAGAGTTTGAGGAGCGCCTTAAAAATGTACTCAAAGATTTGGCAAAAGACGAGGGCCAAACCATTGTCTTTATTGATGAATTGCACACGATGGTTGGGGCTGGCAAAGCCGAAGGAGCCATGGATGCAGGCAATATGCTCAAACCTGCACTGGCCCGCGGAGAGTTGCATTGCGTCGGCGCGACTACGTTGGATGAATACCGAAAGTACATTGAAAAAGATGCAGCCCTTGAAAGAAGATTCCAAAAAATACTGGTGGGGGAACCCAGTGTAGAAGCGACGATCGCCATCTTGCGTGGCCTCAAAGAGCGCTACGAGAAGCACCACAATGTAGATATCACCGACCCTGCCATCGTCGCCGCTGCAGAATTGAGCAATCGGTATATCACCGACCGATTTTTGCCTGATAAAGCCATCGACTTGATTGACGAGGCTGCGTCTAAAGTCAAAATTGAGATGGACTCCAAGCCCGAAGTCATGGACAAGCTTGACCGGCGCTTTATCCAACTTCAAATTGAGCGCGAGGCCGTCAAAAAGGAAAAGGACGAAGCGTCTCAAAAGCGATTTGAACTCATCAACGAAGAGATCGCCCGCTTACAAAAAGAGATTGCAGATCTTGACGAAATTTGGAAAGCAGAAAAGGCCAGTGCTTTGGGCAGCAGCCAAGTTCGTGAAGACATTGAAAAGCTGAAGTTTCAAATTGAAGAACTCACCCGCAAAGGGGATTTCAACAAAGTAGCTGAATTGCAATATGGAAAGTTACCTGAGCTAGAAAAGCGGATGAAAGAGGTGCAGGCGCGGGAAGCGGTTCGGGGTGAAGGAGCGGCCCCACGCTTATTGCGAACCCAAGTGGGCGCTGAAGAGATTGCTGAGGTGGTGAGTCGTGCCACGGGAATTCCAGTGTCCAAAATGATGCAAGGCGACAGAGAAAAACTTCTCCAAATGGAGTTAAAGCTTCATAACCGCGTTGTGGGGCAAGACGAAGCCATTGGCGCCGTATCCAACGCGATACGCCGCTCGCGCTCAGGCCTTTCTGATCCTAACCGACCCACCGGTTCATTCTTATTTTTAGGCCCGACCGGAGTTGGTAAAACCGAGCTCTGTAAAACGCTGGCTGGGTTTTTGTTTGACAGCGAAGACCACCTGATTCGTATCGATATGAGCGAGTTCATGGAAAAACATTCCGTGGCCCGATTGATTGGTGCGCCTCCAGGTTATGTGGGTTACGAGGAGGGCGGGTATCTGACCGAAGCAGTGCGCCGTAAGCCTTATAGCGTTTTGCTCCTTGACGAAGTCGAGAAGGCCCATCCGGATGTATTCAATGTTTTGCTGCAGGTTCTAGATGATGGACGGCTCACAGACGGTCAAGGCAGAACGGTTGATTTTAAAAATACAGTGATTGTGATGACCAGCAATATAGGGTCTCCTTTGATTCAAAGCATGGTGGGGCAAAGCACCGAGGACATCAAAGAGGCCGTCACAGGCGAGCTGAAAAATCACTTCCGTCCTGAGTTTTTAAATCGCATTGACGAAATCGTTGTGTTCCATGCTTTGAACGCCTCCCACATTTCGAATATTGCGAAAATTCAACTGCAGACGCTGATCGCTCGTATGGAGAAAATGGACTATGTTTTGGCAGTCTCTGATGCCGCGGTCGCAGAGTTAGCCAAGGTGGGGTTCGATCCTGTGTATGGTGCTCGTCCGCTCAAGCGCGCTATTCAACAGCGGCTGGAAAATCCATTGTCGAAATTGCTGTTGGAGGGAAGTTTCCTGCCTAAGGATGTGATCCAAGTCGGTGTGGATCCGATTCGCGCACCAGGTGAATTTTCTTTCACCAAAGAAACTTAAGGCGAGGTGCTGGCGTTGGTCTCGACAGGTACGCGCCGTGCACCATCAAAGCGGCGTGCCCAATAGGCAACTCCCATGTCTTCGACCCGTACTTCGGCGCCAGGTTTTGGCGAGTGAATGAACTTGCCGTTACCCACATAGATGCCGACATGGCTAAACGCCTTTCGCATCGTATTGAAAAAGACCAGGTCGCCTGGGCGAAGTTCTGACTTTTTAATGGTTTGCGTCGCTGCGGCTTGTTGTGCAGCGTTGCGTGGAAGCGCTAAACCGATGGTCTGCTCGTAAATGGCTTTGACAAAACCACTGCAGTCAAACCCCGTTTCTATGCTGGTTCCACCCGTTCGGTAGGGAACCCCTAAGAATCCCATGGCGCCAATAACCAAGTCCGATGCCTTGGCCTGCACTTGGCTGGTGACGTCTCCAATCTTGGCAATCAAGCCTTTTTCAGCCAAAAAGCCAGCCATGTCGTCACCCGCCGCAACTGGCTCTGCCATAGCGGGGCTGCTCGCCAAGGCGAGGGTTGTAATAAGGGTGGCCAGTTTGCGCATCTGGACAGGGTAACACGGTTAGACGCGAAAGCAGAGAAAAAACGTGAGGAAATAGCGCTAACTCATTGATTGCCTTGGATTATTCTTGATTATTGTTGTTTTATTGCAAACTGCGTTGCCATTGGTTCGGTGTGCTTTTGTGACTTTGGGGTGAATATTGCAGATTGGTTATGCTCGCCTTACTTAACCCCAGCGAAAGAACACTATGTTGTTAGAAGCCGATGCCAGTCAGTTAGTTTTGGTGGATTTCCAAATTCAACTCATGCCCGCGATGTTGGATGCACAGGCGGTGCTGGCCAATGCGGTGTGTCTTGCCCGGCTGGCTCAAGTGATGCAAGTCCCCGTTTTTGTCACGGAGCAAAACCCGTCTAAATTGGGGGCCACGGTGCATGATTTGAGCGAAGTACTGAGCAAGATGCCTTTTCAGCAACTTGCAAAAATGCACTTCAGCGCAGTCGAAGAAGGCTTGGGCGACATGCTGAGGCCGCCGCCTAAGCCGGTTCAAGGAAACGCGCGAAGCCTGCCCAAACACTTGCAAAAAAGTTCCAGCGATGCAGAACACCGTTCAACCATTCTTTTGGCGGGCTGCGAAGCCCATGTGTGTTTGTTGCAAACGGCGCTTGATTTATTGGAAGATGAATTCGAGGTGTGGGTGGTAACGGATGCATGCAGTTCGCGCACCGAGCGCAATCGCGATGCAGCGTTTGACCGTCTTGCGGGAGCCGGGGTGGAATTGGTCACGACGGAAATGGTGGCTTTTGAGTGGTTGCGCTCTGCTGAGCACCCTGCATTTCGCGAAGTTCAGGCGCTTATCAAATAAGTGCATTAGCCAAGCCATCTGGCCGCTGATTGAGTCAGCCTCTTGCAAGTTGACTGAACATAATTATGTGTTGTGCTTAATGCCATGGCTGTCATGGCTTGCTTGGAGAACTCTATGACTGCTTATGCCGATTTCCATCGCCGTTCTATCGAAGACCGTGATGGGTTTTGGGCTGAACAAGCCCAATCCATTGAGTGGAAATCACCTGCCCAGCAGATTTGCGATTACAGCAACCCGCCTTTTGCCCGCTGGTTTGTGGGGGGCACGACCAACCTATGCCACAACGCAGTGGACCGGCATTTAAAAGACCGTCCCAACCAAGCAGCCTTGATTGCGGTATCGACAGAAACCAATCTGGAAACGGTTTACACCTTCTCGCAACTGCATGCAGAAGTGCAACGCATGGCCGCTTCCTTGTT
>JBAXOC010000025.1:0-11254 GCA_037133455.1 Comamonadaceae bacterium
TTCTTTTGGAGAATGTGAATGGCCTCAACTGCTTTCAATTGGCAAGACCCTTTCTTGCTCGATACCCAACTCAGCGACGATGAGCGCATGGTTCGGGATGCGTCAGCGGCGTATTGCCAAGACCGCTTGCTCCCACGCGTGACCCAAGCGTTTCGCGATGGCACCACCGACATAGCCATCTTTCGCGAAATGGGAGAACTCGGTTTGCTTGGGCCCACTATTCCCGAGGCTTACGGCGGGCCGGCTCTGAACTATGTCGCCTACGGTTTAATTGCCCGCGAAGTCGAGCGTGTGGACAGCGGCTACCGATCAATGATGAGCGTGCAAAGCTCCTTGGTCATGCTGCCTATCTTTGAATTTGGTACCGAAGCGCAGCGCCAAAAATACTTACCCTCACTTGCCAGCGGGAAAACCATTGGCTGCTTTGGCTTGACCGAACCAGACCATGGCTCTGACCCCCAAAGCATGGTGACGCGGGCCCAAAAAGTCGCAGGCGGTTACAAGCTCAGTGGCGCAAAGATGTGGATCTCCAACAGCCCGATTGCTGATGTATTTGTGGTCTGGGCCAAAGAGGTCAGCGAGTCGGGGGCGGTCGGCCCGATTCGGGGTTTCATTTTGGAAAAAGGGATGGCGGGCTTAAGCGCCCCGGCCATTCACGGCAAAGTGGGTTTACGCGCCAGCATCACCGGCGAGATTGTGATGGACCAGGTGTTCTGCCCTGAAGAAAATGCATTCCCTGAAGTGCGCGGCCTTAAGGGCCCGTTTACCTGTCTGAACTCCGCGCGTTACGGCATTGCTTGGGGGGCTTTGGGCGCGGCAGAAGACTGTTGGTTTCGCTCCCGCCAGTACACCCTTGATCGCCAACAATTCGGCCGCCCTTTGGCCGCTAACCAATTGATTCAAAAAAAATTAGCCGATATGCAAACAGAAATCGCGTTAGGCTTGCAAGGCTGCTTGCGTTTAGGTCGAATGAAAGACGAAGGGATTGCGTCGGTTGAAATTACCTCTATTTTGAAACGCAACTCGTGTGGCAAGGCGCTCGATATTGCGCGCATGGCGCGCGACATGATGGGCGGCAACGGCATCAGTGATGAGTTTGGTGTCGCTAGGCATTTAGTGAATTTGGAAGTGGTGAACACTTACGAAGGCACGCACGATATCCACGCCCTGATCTTGGGCCGCGCCCAAACGGGTATTGCCGCGTTTGCCAATTAAAAAAATGAAGAAAAACAGCGAAAAAATACTGCGGCGAAATACAACCGCGATATAGCGCCACCAAATATGTCATCGCAACAAGCGGCCTTGCCGCACCTGAAAGTCTTAGACCTGACCCGTGTTTTGGCTGGGCCGTGGTGTACCCAGATGTTGGCCGACTTGGGCGCGGACGTCATCAAAATAGAAAAACCGATCGATGGCGACGACACCCGCCACTGGGGCCCCCCGTTTTTGCAGGACGCGCAAGGCAAGGACACCACGCACGCCAGTTACTTCACCACCTGCAATCGCAACAAGCGGTCGGTGACCATTGATATTGCCAGGCCCGAAGGCCAAGCGCTGGTTCGCCAACTCGCATTGCAAAGCGATATTTTTGTTGAGAACTTCAAGGTGGGTGGCTTGTCGCATTACGGTTTGGACTACGCCAGTTTGCATGCGGTTAATCCACGCTTGATTTATTGCTCCATTACCGGCTTTGGCCAAGACGGGCCGTATGCCGAACGCGCAGGTTACGACCTCATGATTCAAGCGATGAGCGGCATGATGAGCATCACTGGAAAACCTGAAGGTACACCGGGCGGGACGCCGCAGCGCGTGGGTGTGGCGCTAACTGATTTGTTTACGGGAGTTTATGCCTGCAGCGCCATCCTCGCTGCGGTGGAGGCGCGTCATCGCACGGGTGAGGGCCAGCACATCGATATGAGTTTGCTCGATGTGGGCGTGGCACTGTTGGCCAATCAAGCGGCAGGCTTTTTAAACACCGGCAAAGTACCAACCCGCCAAGGCAATACCCATCCCAGTTTGGTGCCTTACCAAGATTTTGAAACGGCTGACGGCGCCATGCTCTTGGCGATTGGAAATGACGGCCAATTCGCCCGCTTTTCTCAGGTTGCGCAGCACCCCGAGTGGGCAACGGATGCCCGGTTTGCTGTCAATACCCAGCGCGTTTTACATCGCGACGAACTCACGCGACTTTTACAAACTGAAATTCGCAAACGCACGACGTCCGATTGGATTGCGTTGCTGGAGCACCACGCGGTTCCCTGCGGCCCGATTAACACGGTGGCCCAAGCGTTTGAAGACGCGCAGGTTCAAGCCAGGCAATTGGTGGTGAAGCAAGACGTATCCCCGGAAGTTGCTGCGAAGACACACACGGCGTCGATCGCCAGCGTCGCAAGCCCCTTGCGTTTACTGGGAACACCTACGGTTTTGAACCGAGCGCCCCCCGCGTTAGGGGAACACACCGATGAAGTCTTGGCGGCTTTGGGGCTGGACGCGAAGGCGATCCAAAGCCTGCACGATAAGGCCGTGGTCTAACCCGAGCGCAGGCTTAGGCTCAGACGCAAGCCCCTAAAACATCCCAACGTTCAAGCGCGACTAAGAGGGCGTCATCAATGTGCGCACTACGCGCGGCTAACTCCAAGGCTTTGGCGTTGTCTTTGGCGTACAGGCTTCCATCCGCAAGCAAGGCATTGATGTTTTTTTGCTCCGTTTCCAAGTCGGAAATCGTTTGGGGCAGGGTGTCTAACTCGCGTTGCTCTTTGTAGCTCAGTTTGCGAACTTTGGGAGCGGGCTGCGCTGGCGCAATAGCAGCGATGGCAGGAGCCGATGGTGTTGGCTCGGTAGAGGCGTTTTGATCGCGGCCGTAGTTAAACGGTTTAGCGCCTTTTTGTCCTTGGGCTTGGGCCAAGGCGCTGGCGCGTTTGCTTTGGATGAGCCAGTCTTGGACGCCGCCTTCGTACTCGCGCCAACGGCCTTCGCCTTCCGAGGCGATGGTGCTGGTCACTACATTGTCTAAAAAGGTGCGATCGTGGCTGACCAAAAAAACCGTTCCGTCGTAGTTTTGCAGCAGGTCTTCCAAAAGCTCTAAGGTGTCAATGTCGAGGTCGTTGGTCGGCTCATCGAGGACCAACACATTGGCTGGACGCGCAAACAAACGTGCCAATAGCAATCGGTTGCGCTCGCCGCCGCTTAACGAGCGAACCGGCGAGTTGGCGCGGGCGGGAGAAAACAAAAAGTCGCCCAGGTAGCTTTTCACGTGTTGGCGCTTGTTGCCAATCTCAATCCACTCGCTGCCCGGGCTGATGAAGTCTTCCAGCGTCGCGTCCATATCAAGCGCATTGCGCATTTGGTCAAAGTACGCCACTTGGATATTGGCACCTTGGCGCACCGTGCCCCATGCGCTCTCGCCGGGGCTGGGGGCGGGGGCACTGTTGGGCGCAGGGTCTGGGGCAAGCTCGCCCAGTATGAGTTTGAGCAGTGTGGTTTTGCCTGCGCCGTTGGGTCCAAGCAGGCCGACCTTGTCGCCGCGCAAAATCGTGGCTGAAAAATCGCGAACAATGGTTTTCTCAGGCCCAGCGCCCGAGCGAGAGGCAAAGGTTTTACTGACGTGGGTTAATTCTGCAACCAGCTTTCCGCTGGCCGCGCCACTGGCCACATCCAATTTGACGCTTCCGACTGCGTCACGACGCGCCTCGCGCATAGCCCGCATGTTTTCTAGACGCGTAATTCGTCCTTGGGCGCGGGTTCGACGGGCTTCAACGCCTTTGCGAATCCACACCTCTTCTTGGGCTAAAAGTTTATCGGCGCGCGCGTTAATGACGGCTTCTTGCGCCATTTGCTCCTCTTTTTGCAGCAAATAGGCTGCAAAATTGCCGGGATAGGATAAAAGCTGCCCGCGGTCGAGTTCCACAATGCGGGTCGCTACGCGGTCTAAAAACGAGCGGTCGTGAGTGATAGTGATCACGCTGCCTTTGAACTCAATGAGCAAGTCTTCCAGCCATTCAATGGAGTCTAGGTCCAAGTGATTGGTTGGCTCGTCCAGCAGCAAAACGTCCGGTTGCGTTACCAAAGCCTGGGCCAAGGCCACGCGTTTTTTGGTTCCGCCGGAGAGGGTGCGCACCACGGCTTGGGGGTCCAGGTGCAAGCGGTGCAGAGTTTCGCTCACGCGCTGCTCCCAGTTCCAGCCGTCCAGCGACTCAATCTCACTTTGCATGGCGTCTAAATCGCCGTGGCCTTGCGAGTACTCCTCGATCAGGTGGCGAATCCGGGCCAAACCCAGGCTCACCGACTCAAAAATCGTGTCATCGGCCTCGAGCGTGGGCTCTTGGGCCACGTAGGCGATGCGGGTATTGTTTTGAATCTGCAGGCTGCCGTCGTCGGGCTTTTCCATACCGCCCAAAATTTTGAGCATCGACGATTTGCCCGCGCCGTTGCGGCCAATCAGGCCAACGCGTTCTGCAGTTTCGAGGGAAAAGCCTGCGTGGTCTAGCAGGGGAACGTGCCCAAAAGCGAGTTGGGCGTCAAGTAAAGTAATCAGTGCCATGTGCGTGGGATTATCCCCTGCGCAGGTGTCCCCCTGCGGCTAGAGCAAACTTAAAAGCGTAAAGCAACAAGGCAGCCCCAAGCCAATCGCCCACCGCCATCTCCCAAGTTTGAATAAAGAAGTTGCCTCCAGTGCCTTGCCAATAAAACCAGAGTTGGTGCATCACGGAGTTGAACGCCGCGAACACCACGGACAGTTTCAGCAAGTCGGTTCCCGACAGGCGAGTCAACTGGCGGTCCATCTCCAAGAAGCGAATACCCGCTTCACGCGCAAGAAACGGCGCTAAGCCAGAAATGACCCATGCGCCAACCAGCGTGGGGCCGAATAACTCGGGTGGGGCGATAAGTGAGGTGAGTGCGCTGCCTAAGACAATGCCAAGAACGCCCCAGTGTGAAAACAGCAAGACGCCGATGAGTCGAACGCCGCTGGGTAAAAAAATCAAAGAAACATGGCTGGAGAGAATGAGCGCTGGAAACAGGGCTTCATTGAGAAAGTACAGCCCCGCATACACGAATGCGGTACCGGTCACGATCAACCAGATACTAATCAAGAAAAGTCACACTGAACCCTACAGTGAGGCGCTTGCATTTCAAAACTCCAGAACCGACGAACGTGGTTTTATGCAGCTCTGGCTTTTTCTAAGCACTGACCCATGCGCGAGAAATAATCGTTGGAGCCCTTGGTGGGAATCACGTACTTCACGCGGTTATCTTCATCGTCGAGTTGAAGCGCTAGCAAGCCCTTCTGGCGAAGAAGCTTCAGGCGGCGGTGCGCCGTAGAGGGTGAAATCTCAGGCATGATTTCCATGGCTTCGAGCACCGTGATTTTTTTATCGCGGGCCCAAGCCAGTCCCAAAATATAAAGCATCCGCTCATCGGTGGCATCCAAACTAGGAAAACTAGGCAGCGACCGAACGGCTGCAACTAAGTTCAGGAAACTCAAAAAAACCGACGCGTTATCAGAAGCTTTGGCCATACAAAGAACCACCCTTTATTATCAAAAAACATGTTTAAAACAGAATTAACTGAATTAAAGCACTAAATTGATTTATTTGGCAATAGCGTTGCTATTTATTTTGCTACTTTGCAAGCGGCCCGAGATGACAACAAAAGCTTTGACGGCGTACAAAACCGCCAGGGTTCCCAAAATATTACCCACCATCCGCGTCGACAGGCTCTCAAAGAAGGGCCCCGAGTAACCAAAAGGCAGCAACCAGAGCTCCAAACTGATGGCCGTCGCAGCGGCGCAGACAAAGCCTATTTTGAGCAAGGTCGTTGGCGTAAGGTTGGACAGGCTGGTGCGTAAGTTCATAGCGTGAATGGCGAAACGCGATCCCGCCCAAGGCGCCAGTCCCGACAGGATGCAAGCGCCGGTGTTAATCACGCTGAAGTCAGAAGTGAAATCTTGTGTTGACATCAGGCTTCCCAACACGATGCCTAATGCGCCCCAACCGCCACATAAAACCACAATCAGCAAAGACACGCCGCAGGGTAAAAATAACCACGTAAAGCCGTTGGCCAAAGGCAAGAAGCCAAACAGCCACTCGTTAAGGTAAGAAACCACCATGAACGCCAACGCGGATAGGGCAATGCTTGCGCTGGTAACGAGTGAGGGCATACGGGCTTTCAATTGGAGGGAAAAAAACTTTAAGCAGTATGTTGGTAAACACGCGCGTGGGTGTTCGGTTTACCAGGCCCGGTTTACTACCCAAAACGGTAAGTTTTCCCCCAATGAAAAACCCCTGCGAAATCCGAAAACGGATCTGGCAGGGGTTTTTTAGAGCTTGGGTGTTCGGATTTGTTATTTCGCGTTTGGTTACTTTAAGCCGCGTTTGCCGTTGCCATGCATTTGCCGAGTTGTCCAAAATACTGGTGGGCTGCTTTGGTCGGTACGACGTACTTCACGCGGTTGTCGATTTCATCAAGACTCAGGTCGATCATGCCTTTTTTGCGCAAGAGTTTGAGTCGGCGGTGGGCGGTGGTGGTGGAAATTTCAGGCAGCATCACCATCGCTTCAAGGACCGTGATTTTCTTTTCCTTGAACCACGCCGTGGCCAAGGTGTTGAGCATCTGAACCTCAACGGCATCGAGATCGGGGAAGCTTGGCAACGCGCGGATAGATTGAACAAGGTGCAGGTACTTCAAATACATCTGCGAAAGATCGGTATTTTTGGCCATTGTGGATCCGCTTAAGCGGTCTCATAGTAGTAATTGAAACAACGAATGTTGTTTTCCAACGAAGCGCAATATTAGCTATTGCACAAAGGATTATGCAATAGCTAACTGTAGCGACTTTGACCCATTGTGCGCCTTTCGGCGCAGTTGGGGCTTATTTACTACTTGGGAAGCTAAACATCGCGCCTTCGCGCACGCCAGCCGAGGGCCAGCGCTGGGTGATGGTTTTGCGTTTGGTGTAAAACCGCGCAGCGTCTGGGCCGTAGGCGTGTAAATCACCAAACAAAGACCTTTTCCAGCCGCCAAACGAGTGGTAAGCCACGGGCACAGGCAAAGGAACGTTCACGCCAACCATACCAACCAAAATATTGTCGGTAAAGTAACGCGCCGCTTCACCGTCGCGGGTAAAGATGCAGGTTCCGTTGCCGTATTCGTGGGCGTCAATGAGGTCCATGGCTTCTTGCAACGTTTTCACGCGCACCACGCCCAACACCGGACCAAAAATCTCTTCTTGGTAAATCTTCATGCCAGGCTTGACGTTGTCAAACAGGCAGGCACCCAAAAAGTAGCCTGCTTCGTGACCGGCGACTTTGACGTTGCGTCCGTCCACAATCAGGTTCGCGCCTTCGGCAACGCCTTGGTCTACGTAGGCTTTGACCTTCTCAAAATGGGCCTTGGTGACCAAGGGCCCCATGTCCATACCGGCATCGGTTCCTGGGCCCACTTTCATTTTTGCAATTTCGACCTTAAGGCCGGCGATAACTTCATCTGCGGTTGCGTCGCCCACCGCAACGACCAAAGGAATCGCCATGCAGCGCTCGCCGCACGAACCGTAAGCCGCGCCCATCAAAGCGTTAACAGCGTTGGGCACATCGGCATCAGGCATCACCACGGCGTGGTTCTTTGCCCCGCCTAAAGCCTGAACCCGCTTGCCATGGGCACAACCGGTGGAATAAATGTATTCCGCAATCGCAGTAGAACCTACGAAGCTGATGGCTTTGACGCGCGGGTCGGTCAGCAAGGTATCCACGGCTTCTTTGTCGCCGTTAACTACATTTAAAACGCCTGGCGGCAAACCCGCCTCGAGTGCCAATTCAGCGACACGCAAGGTGCTGCTGGGATCGCGCTCTGAGGGTTTCAAAATAAAGGTGTTGCCACACGCAACCGCCATGGGCCACATCCACAAAGGCACCATGATGGGAAAGTTAAACGGCGTGATACCCGCTGTGACGCCCAAAGCCTGGAACTCGCTCCATGAATCGATCGCCGGGCCGACATTTTTGCTGTGCTCGCCTTTAAGGAGTTCGGGGGCGTAGCTGGCGTACTCGACGTTTTCAATACCGCGTTGCAATTCGCCCATGGCGTCAGCCAACACTTTGCCGTGCTCAGCGGTGACGAGTGCGCACAGTTCATCAGCGTGTAGCTCTAACAACTCTTTGAGTTTGCTCATTACGCGGGCGCGTTTGAGCGGGGGCGTATTGCGCCAGGCGGGGTAAGCCGCTTGGGCGTCGGCAATGGCCTGTTCTACGGTGAGCTTGTCGGCTAAGAGCAAACGTTTTTCTGCCTTGCCAGTGGCGGGGTTAAAAACGTCGGCTTGGCGGGTACCACCTTGGGTGCGCTTGCCGCAGATGAGGTGGCCAATGAGAGGAAGTTGAGACATGAAAGCTAAGGTAAAGTTGAAAAATGCTTATTCGGTGGCGTTGATGGCTTCGCCTAAGGCGTTGATCAAGCTGTCAATTTCTGACTTCTCGATGATAAAGGGCGGCGCGAGAGCAATCGTGTCGCCGCTGTAGCGCACATAAAAACCTTTCTCAAGGCATTTCATCGCGACCTCGTAAGGCCGCTTCAATGGTTCGCCGGGTACGGCCGCGAAAGTAAACCCCGCGGCCAAACCGATGTTGCGAATATCGGTAATGTGTTTGGTGCCCTTCAGGCTGTGAACCGCTTGTTCAAAATAGGGCGCAATACTGGCAACACGCTCGACCATGTTTTCTTTCACCAACACATCCAAGGCCGCAATACCTGCCGCGCAAGCCACGGGGTGCGCCGAGTAGGTGTACCCATGGGCGAGTTCGAGAGCGTATTCCGGGCCGCCTGCGGCCATAAACGTGTCGTACATCTCTTTCTTGACGACAACGGCCCCCAAGGGCTGCGCACCGTTGGTAATTTGTTTGGCACAATTCAAAATATCAGGCGTGACACCGAAATAGGCCGCACCGGTGTAAGCGCCCATGCGACCAAAGCCGGTAATGACTTCATCAAAAATCAACAAAATATTGTTAGCCGTGCAGATCTCACGCAAGCGTTGCAAATAGCCAGGTGGTGGCACCACGACACCGCCCGAACCCGACATGGGTTCGACAATCACAGCGGCGATGTTGGATGCGTCGTGCAGCGTAATCAGCTTGAGCAATTCGTCTGCCAATTCAATGCCGTTCGGTGGCATGCCACGCGAAAACACGTTGCTGGCTAATTGGGTGTGAGGCAAATGATCGGCCTCAATGCCTTGACCAAACATTTTGCGATTGGGGCCAAGGCCACCCACGGAGATACCCGCAAAGTTAACGCCGTGGTAGCCTTTCTCACGCCCGATAAAACGGGTTTTGGTGCCCATGCCTTTGGCACGCCAGTACGCACGAGCCATCTTCAAGGAGGTGTCAGCGCACTCCGAGCCTGAGCCGGTAAAAAACACATGGTCCAAACCTGCGGGCATGAGTTCAGTAATTTTGTTGGCCAACTCAAATGACAAAGGGTGACCGTACTGGAACGCAGGTGAGAAATCCAAAGTGTCAATTTGGCGACTGACCGCCTCCGTAATTTCGGGACGGCCATGGCCCAATCCGCTAGACCATAAGCCTGACAATCCGTCCAAAATTTTGCGGCCATGCGAGTCGGTGTAATACGCGCCTTTAGCGCTCACCATCATGCGGGGGTTGGCTTTGAAGTTGCGGTTGCCGGTGTAGGGCATCCAGTGCGACTCCATCCACGCCGCGTCGTTGGGAAACGTCGAGGTGGAGGTCACTGCGGCGTGACTTTGTTGGGCGGTGTTGTCGTTAAGCTTCATGGGTTTCTCCAGTTTGAGGGGTGTGGAAGTGACAAAACGCCTATTGTGGTGGTTTCTGTTACTCTCGCAAAGTGAGAGTTATCACTATTTAGTTGCCAGTTTATGAAACTATTAAACCCTGCCCCTGCCCCTGCTCCCGTTCGCTCTGCGCTTGGCCAGTTCAGTGACATGGATTTGCGTTTGCTGCGCGTGTTTAGAGCCGTGGTGGATTGTGGCGGTATGGCGGCAGCGGAATTGGAGCTCAACATTGGCACCTCCACCGTGAGTCGCCACATCAAAGATTTGGAAACCCGTTTGGGCTTGGTGTTATGCCGAAGAGGGAGAGCAGGTTTTGCATTGACCGCAGAAGGTCAAAAAATTTATGCCCAAACGACCCAACTCCTAGCGGCAACGGATGCGTTTAGAAGCAGTGTGGATGAGATTCACCAACGCATGGGCGGGCAGTTGCAAGTGGCGGTGTTTGATAAAACAGCCAGCAACCCGCAGGCCAAAATCTCCCAAGCGATTGCCCTGTTTACCAAACGCGCTCCCGATGTCGGCCTCAACCTCCACGTTGCAACCCTGAACGGCATTGAGCGCGGCGTGCTCGACGGCCAGTTTCATTTGGGCATTATTCCTGGCCACCGCAACTCCGATACCTTGATCTACTCGCCCTTGTTTGGGGAAAGCATGCGCTTGTACTGTGGCGAGGGCCATGCGTTTTTTGGGGCTGACCATGGCGCTCTGGATTGGGACGCGGTGCGCGCTCAGCCTTTTGCAGGCTTGGGCTACCACTCGCCTAATTTGCAAGTGAGTCAACGTTTGAACCTGACCCGCGCTGCGACGGGGTTTGACCAAGAGTCGATTGCGACATTCATTTTGTCGGGCCGGTATCTGGGCTTTTTACCGGACCACTACGCCGGGAGTTTTGTGAGTGCCGGAAAGATGCAGGCTGTTAAACCCGAGCTCTTTCAATACGACTGTGATTTTTTGGCGATCACCCGCCGCTCGCCGCAGGCCTCGCGCGCGACGCGGGCTTTTTTGGAGTGTTTAGAAAAAGCCCACCTCAGCCTTGGTAAAACTTAAACGCCATCGCAGGCGCCTGACCGCCCATGAGTTCGGCCAAGGCTTTGCCGGAACCTGCGCCATGGGTCCAGCCCAGAGTGCCGTGGCCTGCGTTAACCCACAGGCCTTTGATTTTGGTTTGACCAATAAACGGAATGTTGGTGGGTGTGGCGGGGCGCAAGCCCGTCCAGTAGCGGGGGTTGCCCCCTTCTTCCTGGGTGCGGGTGTCGCACATGCCTGGCCATACTTCTTCTACGCGCTTAGACAACATGTGGCAACGGGCGCGTGCCAAAGGGCTGTCTAGCGTGAGGTCGTAGCCACCGACTTCGATGGTGCCAGCCACGCGAATTTGATCGCCTAAGCGGGTGATGGCAATCTTTTTAGCATCGTCAATCGTGGAGACCATGGGCGCATCCTGCGGCTTCAAAATGT
>JBAXOC010000026.1:0-10955 GCA_037133455.1 Comamonadaceae bacterium
GGCGAAATTGCTAAAAGCAATGTTGTAAATACAATAGCTGCTATCTCTCCCCTCGCGCCAAGGTCCCAAAACCTGAGCCGATGGGTCGCGAAAGTGCCTTGACTTAACGTTGGGGCACTTTTTCTTTTTTTGATTGAGGCAGGAACGCGCATGGAAATTCTCGAAAATCCGGTTTTCTGGATCGGTTTATTGAAGATCATTTGGATCAACATCATCCTCTCTGGGGACAACGCCGTCGTGATTGCTTTGGCCGCCCGCTCGTTACCGCATGAGCAACAAAAGAAAGCTGTCTTATTTGGCTCCGGAGCAGCGGTCGCGATGCGTATTGGTCTCACCGTGGTTGCGGTGAAGTTACTTGAAATGCCTTTTTTGCAGATCATCGGTGGCGGTTTGCTTTTGTGGATTGGTGTACAGCTTTTGAGTGAAAACGAAAGCGATGAAGGTGAACATAAGCACCACGGCTCACTCGCCGCAGCCATTCGAACTATTTTGATCGCGGATCTGGTCATGAGTTTGGACAATGTCATTGCCGTTGCGGCGGCAGCCAAAGGCAGCATGCTGTTGCTGGTTCTGGGATTGGCTATTAGCATTCCCTTGGTTATTTTTGGTAGCACCTTGATGATTCGACTGATGGAGCGCTATCCTTTTATAGTCACATTAGGCGCCGCTCTTATTGGATGGGTGGCGGGAGAAACTATCAGCAACGACACGGCCTTACACGACTTTGTTTTGAGCAACACATGGATGCATACCGTAGGTCCTATAGCCGGAGCGGCTCTGGTATTGGGATTGGGAACATGGCTTCAAAAACGTGCAGTTAGAGCGGTTTAAACAAGTGCAAACTCGGTGTGATACCGTTAGGCTCTTATTAAAAAAGTGGAGGTGTGTATGAAGCGTTCTGTACAGAAAGGGTTCACCCTGATTGAACTGATGATCGTGGTAGCGATCATCGGCATCTTGGCAGCCATCGCCTTGCCGCGTTACCAAGACTACACCGCACGCGCGCAAGTGACTGGGGCGCTTGCAGAAATCACGGCTGGTAAAACGCACATCGAAGAAAAAATGGCGGTCGGTTTAACCGCGGCCATTCAATCCTCTGGCGACACCGCTGGAACGGGCGCATCTCAACTCAACTTACCTGACAACACATCGCGCTGCACTTATTTGGTTGCTAATGCAAAAACCGATGGCGCAGCAGGCGTCCTTTGCACCTTGGCGGGAACACCGCAAATTAGCGGTAAATTAATTCTTCTCAAACGCAACGTGGGTACCGTAGGTGATTGGGTCTGTACGTCAGATGCCGCCCAAAAACTCCTCCCCGCGGGTTGTACCTACGCAGTTACGGGTGACGTCAAATTACCCTAATCGCAGCCCTTCTTTTTGCCCTGCCGTGGCTTAACCCGTTTGCCGCCGGGCCCACGCCAGCGGTCAGTCCTTGGTTATTTAGCTGGGCGTGTGCATCCGGCGTTTTGCTTTGGTGGTGCTTTGTTCCGCATCTTCAACGCAACAACAAACTTACCGAAGCGGCCAACTATGCGTGGCTTGGCGCTGCATGCATCAGCGCCGTCCTCGGGTTTCTTCAGTTTTTCAACATTGACGGAATATTTGCTCCTCTTGTAAACCATGCCGGTCTGGGCGAAGCGTTCGGCAATCTGCGCCAACGCAACCAATATTCAACGCTGTGCGCTATTGGTTTAGCGGTCTTGGGAACCATGGCTACGTCCCGCCACTGGGTGCGTGCGCGCCCCTTCACCGCAATTGCTGCCGCCCTCTTAGGAGCCGCCATGGCCATGAGCGGTTCTCGCACGGGCTTACTAGAGCTGGCGTTATTGCTCATCCTTGCTTGGCGCTGGCGCGGTGCCCGGGTCTGGACGCTGGCTATTGCCTTGGTGGCATATGCCATTGCTGCGCGCTACTTCCCACGCTGGGCGGATGTGGATGGCTCGATCTTTGCGCGTTTACATGACACCAGTGACATGTGTGCCAGCCGCTTGAGTCTGTGGGGTAATGTGTTACAGCTCATTGCCCAAAAGCCATTTTTAGGCTGGGGTTGGGGCGAGTTGGACTTTGCACACTTCATGACGCTCTACGCCAACCCACCATTCACTGGTTTGCGCTTTTGTGCTGTCTTGGACAACGCGCACAACCTGCCTTTACAACTGGCTGTTGAACTCGGTGTTCCGATTGCTTTGGCCGCTTGCTATGGACTCTTTGTTTGGATAAGGCGCAAACAGCCTTGGCAAGAACTCGATTCCAACCGCCGTATTGCCTGGTCTATCCTTGGCGTGATCGGTATTCACAGCCTGTTGGAATACCCTTTGTGGTACGGCCCATTTCAAATCGCTGTGCTGATGTCTCTTTGGATGTTGCGCACGCCTAAGCCCGTCACAGATACACCCAATCGCCTGCATGTGGCGCTCGTGGCTTTCAGTGCCATCACCATGGCAGCCATCGTTGGCTTTGCCTCTTGGAGTTACTGGCGTGTAAGCCAACTCTACATCGAGCCAGAAGCGCGCGCGACGGCTTACCGCACCAACACCTTAGAAAAAATGAAGGACTCCCTGCTGTTTCAAAACCAAGTGCGTTTTGCACAACTGGCCATCACGCCTTTAGACACGGAAAACGCAAGTGAAATGTTGGCCCTGTCGCAAACGGTACTTCACTTCTCCCCCGAACCTTTGGTGATCATCAAAGCCATTGAAAGCGCCAAGCTTTTGGGCCGCAAAGAGGATGTGCTTTTGTATTCACAGCGGTTTGAGGCGGCTTTCCCGATTGAATATGCGGCGTGGTCTCAGAGGCGCTGACAGACATCAACCCAAACCCCTTGCGTAATTTCTGCCAATAGCGAGACGCTGATTCGCACTGCACTGTTAACGGAGCCTGCGGCCGGCAAGACCTCATCAAAGTCTTTCAGCGATTGGTCTAGGAATATGGGCAACGGCGCTGCCAAACCAAAAGGGCACACGCCGCCCACAGGATGCCCAGTCAATGTCTCTACTTCGCTTAAAGCCAGCATCTTGCCTTTGCCAAATGCTGTTTTAAATTTTTGGTTTTCGATACGCGCATCGCCACTTGCAACCAACAAAACTTCGCGCCCATCGCCAAGCCTAAAGGCCAGCGTTTTGGCAATGCGACCAGGCTCCACTTTATGAGCAAGCGCGGCCAATGCCACTGTAGAGGTGTTGGCTTCTAGCTCTAGGATGGTGAGGGCCAGGCCTCTGTCGTCAAAAAACTGGCGAACTGATTGCAAGCTCACGCTGGTAACTCCGATTCAGGTTCCGCCGACATAAGGATTGGTTTTTCTCTCTCGCCCAAAGGTACTTTCAGGGCCGTGGCCAGGGATGAAAACGGTGGCATCCCCCATAGGCCAGAGACGCTGGGTGATGCTATCGATCAAGTCTTGGTGGTTGCCTTGGGGGAAATCCGTGCGTCCGATGCTCCCTGCAAACAAAACGTCACCCACAAAAGCTCGGCCTATGTCTGGAGAATAAAAAACCACATGGCCAGGCGTGTGCCCAGGGCAGTGGCGTACTTGGAAAGTGTAGGCACCCAAACTTACCGTGTCGCCATCGTGAAGCCAACGCGTGGGTGTAAACGGCCGTGCTGGCGCAAAGCCATAGGTCGCGGCGGCCACTGCCAAGCCATCGATCCAAAACTGATCGCCGGGATGCGGGCCGATGATGGGAAGGTGCAAGCGTTCTGCCAAATCTGCGGTGGCACCGGCATGGTCTAGGTGGCCGTGGGTGATCCAAATTTGTTCTAAATTCACTTTCAATTGCGCGATCGTGTCTAGCAACAGATCAAGGTCGCCGCCAGGATCAATGATGGCGGCTTGGCGTGTTTCGTCACACCAAACGAGTGAACAGTTTTGTTGAAATGCGGTAACGGGAATGGTTTGGTATTGCAGCATGGCAATAAGTGTCGCATACCCAATGATGTCGGTACGTTTATCGCCGAAAATACACGCTTTAGTAAGACTCTATGCCACAGCTCCTGCCCGCACCTAATGCCCAACGCTTTGCCATGATTGGTGGGGTTGAGTCATTTGCGCGGGGAACCACTGTCTCGGTTTTTCCCTTGGTGATGTACCACGCCTGGGGCAGCGCGGCCGTGGTTTCACAAATCTACTTTGTTGTCGGTTTGGTGTCTTTACTCACGGCGCTCATGGTGCCTTTATTGGCGCGCGTTTTTACCCGCCGGCCTATTTATATTTTTTCTGCTTTTTTGTATTTATTCGGCGCTGGTTTTGGCATATTGGGCGGTAAGTTTGCGACCGCTGCGCTGCTTTGCAGCGTGATTGCTGCGGCAATCTCTTTTGTCTGCTTTAACGCCTATGTTTTAGATAACCTTGATAAATCGGAGTTCGGTCGATTAGAGACCCTGCGCCTTTTTTACAGCGGCTTGGGTTGGGTCGTAGGTCCTGTGATGGGGGTGTGGTCTATGTCTTGGTGGGCGGGGTCTCCCTTTGTGATGGTGGCCACCGCGGCCCTTGTGATGCTCACTTTGATTCTGCGCACGCCATTAGGCCGGGGCAAGGCCATTATTCAAAGTCCAGGGCGCTCTTCCAACCCGGTTGCCAACGTACTGCGCTTTTTTTCACAACCGCGCCTAGTGACGGCATGGTTAATTCCATTGGCGCGCTCGTGTGGCTGGTGGTTTTATTTTGTTTACATTGGCATTTTTGCCGTTGAGCGGGGCTTGGGTGATCAAGTCGGCGGAATTGCTACGTCGGTGGCGAACATGGGTTTGTTTTTAACGCCTTTGATGTTGCAATGGATGCAGCGAAACTCGGTTCGCGTGGCTGTTCGTGCGGGGTTCTTTTTTGGTGGCTTGAGCTTTATTGGTGCCACTTTGTTGTCGGTCTTGCCGTGGTTGACTGTGGCAGTTTTGATCTTGGGAACTTTTTTTCTGGTGTTACTCGATACCTGTGGCGCTTTGCCATTCATGATGGCGGTCAAACCATCCGAGCGCACTGAGATGTCTGCGGTTTATTCGAGTTTCAGGGACGCCTCTGGGATTATTTCACCTGCGATTGCCTGGTTGGTGCTTCAATTTTTTCCAGTGGTTGGTGTTTTTGCGGCCTCGGGCTTTTTACTTATGGCAGCGTGGCTAGTCTCCGCTCGCCTACACCCTCAACTCGGTATTCCTGGTGCCTCTCGCATCCGCAACGCCCATAACGCTTAACTTTTACACACATGCCTCACTCTCAAGAACTCAGCTCCACCAACGACACGCGCATCCGCGCCGTTCGCCCTTTGACCACGCCCGCGCTGTTGCAAGAGAAGCTTCCTGCAAGTGATACCGTTTTAGCGACGGTTCTTCAAAGCCGCGAATCCATTTCAAACGTTTTGCACGGGCGCGATGACCGCTTGGTGGTGGTGGTGGGTCCCTGTTCTATTCATGACCATGACCAAGCCATGGCCTATGCGCGGCTTTTAAAAGTCCAGGCGGATGCTTTAAAAGAAGACCTGGTTATTGTCATGCGCACGTATTTCGAAAAGCCCCGCACCACAGTGGGCTGGAAGGGCTATATCAACGACCCGCATTTAGACGGAAGCTTCTCCATCAACGAAGGCTTAGAGCTTGCCCGCGCCTTGCTATTAGATGTTTTAGGCTTGGGTTTGGCTGTGGGCACGGAGTTTTTAGATTTACTCAGCCCCCAATTTATTAGCGACCTTGTGAGTTGGGGTGCTATTGGCGCACGGACTACCGAAAGCCAAAGCCACCGCCAACTCGCTTCCGGCTTGAGCTGCCCGGTGGGTTTTAAAAATGGCACCGACGGGGGCGTGAAGATTGCCAGTGATGCCATTTTGGCAGCGCAATCTGTTCACGCTTTCATGGGTATGACCCAAATGGGCCAAGCGGCTATTTTCGAAACAACGGGCAATGACAACTGCCACGTTATTTTGCGCGGAGGCAAAGTACCGAATTACGGCGCAGCCGACGTAAACGCCGCATGCACCTTGTTAAAAGGCGCCGGGTTGACTGAGCAGGTGATGGTGGATGTTTCACACGCCAATAGCAGCAAAGACCATTTACGGCAAATGACAGTTTGCGCAGACGTTGCGGAGCAAGTTTCCCTGGGGGAGCGCCGCATCATGGGGGTCATGATCGAGAGTCACTTGCATGAAGGTCGCCAAGACTTGATCCCAGGGGTTTCCTTGCGCTCTGGCGTGTCGGTCACCGATGCGTGTATCAGCTTTGAGCAGACCGTTCCGTTGCTTGGCGCTCTTGCCAAGGCAGTAAGGGCAAGGCGCGAACTAAACCGCTAACGCTTTCGCTTAATTGGTTCGGCGCGGAACCATAGGGCCGCGGCCTTCAATGTGGCGGAAGTTGATCCGGCCTTTGGTTAAGTCATAAGGAGATAACTCCAGAGAAACACGGTCACCCGCCAAAATCCGGATGTGGTTCTTGCGCATTTTTCCTGCGGAATAGGCGATCAATTGGTGGCCGTTATCAAGCGTTACGCGAAACCGGGTGTCGGGCAACACTTCGTTGACCACACCCATCATCTCAATCAGTTCTTCTTTTGCCATGAATTTTCCTTTGCTTACGTATTGCGTACGCGGTTATTTTCGGGTCTAGTGCATTTTGAGCGCACTGTGCGCCCAGTCAATTCCTTGCGCAAGTGCGTATTGTGCCGCGTCATCCTGCGAAGAGAAATTATCGATAAAGCGCATGACGCGGTCTGTAGAAGCACTTCCACTTCCGCTGGCAATGGAAACTTGGGCTAAATAGCTGCCTTCAAAATACAGACTAGGGCATGCAGCGATGCGGTATTTTCCTATAGTAACGGGGCTTATCAAGGTTTTATTGTTGTGTTTATGAATCATTTAAAAATACAAGGTCACAGGCCATAGCAGGGGCAACGGTGATCGTAAGGGGAGAAATCCGCCGCCGTGAGAAGGCTTGTTGCGGTTTGCCATCGGGTGGCATTTTGGGCAGGCCCTCTGCCGGGGCTGCCCGTGTAATGTAACACGGTTATGGAAATTGCAGCTTGAACCCATAATGCGCTTTCTTCTTACCGCGCTTTGATCGCCTATGAAACTAGATCGTTACGATAAAAAAATCCTTGAGATTCTTCAAGCCGAGGGACGCATTCATAACCAAGATTTAGCTGACCGCATTGGTCTGTCTGCATCTCCTTGTCTGCGCCGAGTTCGAGCGCTGGAAGAGTCCGGCCTCATTCTTGGGTACCGGGCCATGCTCGATGCGCGCAAGCTAGGCCTCACTTTGATGGCCCTAATCCATATTTCGATGGATGTGCATACCCCTGAACGCTTTGATCACTTTGAGGCCGCTGTCGCCGTTTTGCCAGAGATTTTAGAGTGCTTGCTCATCACTGGCCAAGACGCAGACTACCAGCTCAAGGTGGCGGTGCGCGATATGGATCACTACCAATTTTTACTGCTCAACAAAATCACCCGTATTGAAGGGGTCACGGGCGTGCACTCTAGCTTTGTTCTGCGGCGCGTCGTCGACAAAACAACCCTCTCCGTTGCGTAAATGGGCGCTATTTAACGCGCGTCGGGCAGCTCAATTTTGACTTCTAGCACTTCTAAATTGCCTTGACGCTCCATATTGACTTTGATGTCATTGGGGTTGATTTTGATGTACTTGCTGATAACCGCGATTAAGTCACGCTGCAAATCATGCATGTAATCGGGTTCTGCCGCATTACGACCACTGCGCTCGTGGGCAAGAATGATTTGTAAACGCTCTTTGGCAACACTGGCGGTCTTTTTTTTCTCGCCTAACAAAAACGAAAGAAACGACATGCTGTTATTTCCCACCAAACATACGCTTTAACAAACCTTGCTTGGGCGCCTCAGTAAAGCGCATGGGTTTGTCAACACCTAAGAAACGGTCAATCACGTCTTTATACGCTTCAGACACATCGCTTCCAGCCATGTGCACCGCTGGAACGCCTTGGTTGGATGCCTGTAATACCGACTCACTCTCCGGTATGACTCCAATCAGCGGAATACGCAAGATATCTTGGATGTCTTCAAAGGAAAGCATTTGTCCCTGGTCCACACGGGCGGGGTTGTATCGGGTGATCAATAAATGCTCTTTGATGGGATCTAAGCCTTCAACCGCACGTTTGGTTTTACTAGCAAGCATTCCTAAAATTCTGTCTGAATCGCGTACCGACGAAACTTCTGGGTTAGTGACCACCAAAGCCTCGTCAGCGAAGTGCATTGCCATTAGTGCGCCAGTTTCAATACCTGCGGGTGAGTCACAGACGATGAATTCAAAATCCATGGCTGTCAGATCATTGAGAACTTTATGAACACCTTCTTGGGTCAGGGCGTCTTTGTCGCGGGTTTGGGATGCAGCCAAGACATACAGGTTGTCGCATTGCTTGTCTTTGATTAAAGCCTGGTTTAAGTTGGCTTCGTTTTGAATTACGTTGATCAAGTCATACACCACACGGCGCTCACAACCCATGATCAAGTCTAAATTGCGCAATCCCACATCAAAGTCAATTACCACGGTTTTATGTCCACGCAAGGCCAGACCCGTCGCAAAACTTGCGCTAGTGGTTGTTTTTCCAACTCCACCTTTTCCGGATGTCACCACAATAATTTTTGCCATGGGAAGAGTGTCTTTCAGATTAAGTAATTTAGATTTTATGTTCAAGTGCTTAGAGCTTCAATAATCAGTTTTTCTTGACCATCGTTGCTAAGGCGCACTTGTGCAGATTTCCCAAGGACATCGGGCCCAAGCTCTTTTTCAGTTGTCCGGTAAACCCCTGCAATGGACACCAATTCAGGTTCCATGCAAAGCGAAAAAATTCGGGCTTGGGTGTTACCCCGTGCTCCTGCCATGGCTTTACCGCGCAAGGGAGCGTAGACATGAATATTTCCGTCCGCAATCACTTCTGCGCCGCGGTTAACCATGGCCATAACGACCAAATCGCCACCACGGGCATACACCTTTTGCCCTGAGCGCAAGGGCTTGTCGATGACCAGTGCGGGTACCACCTCCGTTTTTACGAATGCTTTTTCTATCGCACCCTCTTTGGTTTGACTCCCTGGTGTCTCGGCAGGTTTTTTTGCTATTGCTTGCGGTTTTTTGCTTTCTGGAGGAGCTTCCGTTAAACCCCTCTTTTTGGCCTGCTCTAAGCCGCTTGGTGGTAAACCACGAACCGCCACTGCAAAAAGCCTGCAATTTTTTAACGCAGACATAAGTTCAGGCCAATGCGCGTCCTGATCGGATACGTCTACTTGCGAAAAATCGAGTACCAAAGGGTCTAGGTCGAAAAAATCAGGGCTTTCGCTTAAAGGTCCAAACTGATGAATTAAATCATTGGCCAGCTTGGAAAAGAGTGGCGTCTTTACGACCAATGCAACCAAGGAGAGCTGGGCGCTTTTTATGTCAAAAGAGGCGGTTGGCGATCCAGAATGTGATCCTGTCGGATGAACGGGCATGGGCGTTAAAGGATCCAAAAAGTGGAAACCAAATCTTACTTGATGCGTGGGCACAATCTGACGTAAGAAAATTTACTTGGTTTTTTCTATCCTTGTCTTCTTTCTTATTTCTTTATTTAAAGATAGTAGTAGTAGATAAGCAAGGTCTCTTTTTGTTTATAACGTTTTTTTATTGATTGAAATCAATGGCTTAAGGCATGTATATCCATGTTCACGGTTTTGTTTACGGTGTCGCCAAAATGGGGATAAATTCCTAAAAAATATTTTTCTGTGGATAAGTTGGACATTTCCTTCAAACTATCCACATACTTATCCAATCCATCTTTAGGTTCATCGTATGTTTTTATTGTCTTTTGGTCTGTTTATTTTTTTATCTGTTCATTCACTTCGTTTGAGTGGTGATGGTTTGCGAGACCGATGGATTGCACGTGCTGGTGACAAGGGCTTCAAGTTGCAATACACCGTATTGTCCATTGTGGGATTCGTTTTAATACTTGTCGGTTTTGGTCTTGCCAGGGAAACCCCGTTGTTGCTTTGGACGCCATGGCCACCCATGCGGCTTGTGGCTGCTTTGCTTACATTGATTTCTTTTGTATTCTTAGCCGCCGCCTATGTTCCTGGAAACGCCATTAAAGCCAAACTTCATCATCCGATGATCTTGGCTGTCAAAGTTTGGGCTTTGGCGCATCTTTTGTCGAACGCGAGCGCCGCCCATGCGGTGCTGTTTGGTTCTTTCTTGGTATGGAGTGTTTTGTGTTTCCGTGCTGCACGCCGTCGTGACAACCGTTTACAAACAAGCTATGCGTCAGGGAATAACCGCTCGACAGTGATTACCGTTGCCTTAGGTGGTTTAGCCTGGGCGTTGTTTGCGCTCTGGGGGCACGGCTGGTTGATTGGAATTCGCGTGTTGGCTTAACCATTCACAGATGCAGAATCCATTGGATGGCCATCTTGGCAACAAAACCCACCATACCAAAAGCCAAACCTAAAAACAAAACGAACGTGCCAAATTTACCGGCTTTGGCTTCCCAAGCCAAGTGACCGATGATGAAAAGCATATAGAGCATAAAAGCACCGACCCCAAAGGTCAGGCCAAAGCCGGCAATGTCTGCTTCTGTATAACCGAACATTAATTTTCTGTGCGTGGTGGCAGGTTGCTGGCATCAATCAATGCACGGTAAGCGTGCCAACTGGCATGGCCGAGCATCGGAATGATCCAGACCAAACCCAACAAGAGTGAACCGAGTCCCAGCAGCGTCATTCCCATGATGAGTCCCGCCCACAAGGCCATTGGAATGGGATTTTTGAGGACCACAGCCCAACTGATGATGACGGCTTGCAGCAGCGAAACCCGGCGGTCCAAAAGTAAAGGCATGGTCACGACACTTGAAGCGAATAGGGGCGCCGCTAAAACGCCACCCAAAGCAAGCCAAAGTTCAAATAGCCATCCCGAGGGCGCTAACACGACGTGGCGTAAAAAATCAACCGGGCTTTCTATTGGAATGGGCGACAACAGCGTAA
>JBAXOC010000027.1:0-10943 GCA_037133455.1 Comamonadaceae bacterium
ACCGATGGGCCCGCGGGCTCTAGCCCGTCGATGAAATGGGTCAACCCGCCGGTGGCTTACATGCTCCATGCCGGCGTGCCCCTGCTACGTCAAGCTGGCGCATATTTCCCGGGCTTACAGACGGCGCAGCAGGCTGCCAACCGAATTGCCTTAGAGGCCTATCCGGGAATGTTGGCGCGAAAGGTTTTGGGCGCGCGCAGCTACAAAAATGACGACAAGGCCAAGCAAACGCCTGAGCGGCTGATTGCCCGCAAAGACCTCGTGAACGCCTTGGAGCTGGGGCAGTGTGGGCTCGATCTGCGTTTAAAAATCAGCCATGCCCAGCGCGACGCTTTGGTGGAAGACGCCTCGGGTGACGCGCTAGACGCCGCGCTCTGCCTCATGCAAGCGGCCTGGGCTCAGAAGCAAGGACCGGCTTTGTTCGGCTTACCGCCAACCGTCGATTCGCTTGAAGGGTGGATTATTGGCGCGTAGTGGAAAATTGCACTCTGTTCTGGGTGTATAACTCCTTCAATCCCCCAATTGATAAGCGCCAGGGGAGCGCAAAAAACAAGGAAAAAACATGGGTGCGCAGTGGAAAGCAAAAGGCAAAGAATTGGCCGCGAACGCCAAAGGCCGGGCCTTTGGAAAATTAGCCAAAGACATCATGATCGCGGCCCGCAACGGCGCAGACCCAGCATCGAATGCGCGGTTGCGCTTGGTGGTGGAGCAGGCCAGAAAAATCTCTATGCCCAAAGAGACCTTAGACCGGGCCATCAAAAAGGGCGCGGGGCTGACCGGAGAATCCGTCAGTTTTGAACATGTGATTTATGAAGGCTTCGCGCCCCACCAAGTGGCGGTGATGGTGGAGTGTCTGACCGACAACGTCAACCGCACTGCGCCTGAGATGCGGGTGTTATTTCGCAAAGGCCAACTCGGAACGTCTGGCTCCGTGTCGTGGGACTTTGACCACGTGGGCATGATTGAAGCCGAACCTGCGGACAAAAGCAGCGACCCGGAGCTTGCAGCCATTGAAGCCGGTGCCCAAGACTTTGAGCCCGGTGAAGAAGGCGCGACGCTGTTTCTGACCGACCCAGCAGACTTAGATTTGGTCAGCCGCGCTTTGCCTGCGCATGGGTTTACGGTGCTCTCTGCCAAGTTAGGCTACAAGCCTAAAAACCCGGTAGATCCGGTCAACCTGAGCGCCGAACACTTAGAGGAAGTAGAAGCCTTTCTCGCAGCGATTGATGCCAATGATGATGTGCAGAATGTGTTTGTGGGGCTTGCGGGTTAGTTAGATTTACACACTAAGCAACACGCTTTGCGCGGCATACGCACTTGGGTCCATTCCATGCTTCGCCCATCGAGCATCAACAGCCGCCCGGTCAGGGCTTGGCCGATGGGGGCGAGGATTTTCAAAGCCTCAGCCGCTTGCACGGCACCAATGATTCCTACCAAAGGAGCGAAAACGCCCATCGTTGCGCAGCGGGTTTCTTCGGGGGTGTGGTCAGGCGGGAAAACGCAGGCGTAGCAGGGTGAAGACGGCTCGCGCGGGTCGTACACCGTGATCTGGCCATCCATCTGAATCGCCGCGCCTGAGACCAAGGGCTTGCGGTGTTTAACGCAAGCCGCGTTGACCGCTTGTCGGGTTGCGAAATTGTCGCAACAGTCTAAAACCACATCGGCCTGCGCCACCAAGGTGTCAAGAAGCGCCGCGTCAGCGCGCACGGCAAGCGCGTTGACTTGCACATGGGGGTTCAGCGCGAGCAAAGTTTCTTTGGCAGACGCTACTTTGGGTTGGCCTACGCTGGCAGTGGTGTGGGCAATTTGGCGTTGCAAGTTGGTGAGCTCAACGCTGTCGTCATCCACCAAAGTGATTTGGCCAATTCCTGAGCAGGCCAGGTACATCGCTGCGGGGGAGCCCAAACCGCCAGCGCCAATAATGAGCGCGTGGCCTTGCAGAATGCGGGTTTGGCCTTCGATGCCAATATCTTCCAACAATATATGGCGCGAGTAGCGCAGCAGTTCCTCGTCTTGCATGCTGCGCTCAGTCATCCCCGCCTCATTCTTCCTTGATTTCGGGTTTGCGCTCTACCAGGGTTTTGCTGACCAAAACGGATTGGCCTTTGAGTTGTCGGATGGCCTGCATCAACTGGAAGTCTTTGTCGGAGCCAAACTCAGGCGCTTTGCGCTCGGCCACGGGTTTGCGTGATTCTTCTTCGAGCCGTTTCAGGGCTTCTTCGCGGGCT
Organism: Comamonadaceae bacterium; assembly: GCA_037133455.1. Lineage (GTDB taxonomy): Bacteria > Pseudomonadota > Gammaproteobacteria > Burkholderiales > Burkholderiaceae_C > Allorhodoferax. Next base: position 2,229 of record JBAXOC010000027.1, read on the forward strand.
TTTTCACGAGCACCGTCTTTCTGTTCCTCGCCTTGGCCGCTGCCTAAATGTTTCTCGAGGTCGGCTTCACGCGTACGCAAAGCAGCAAACGGGCTGCCCTCGGCGGTTTCATCGACCATTACATCGGGCACGATGCCTTTAGCTTGGATCGATTTTCCGCTGGGGGTGTAGTAGCGCGAGGTCGTTATTTTCAAACCGGTATCGGGGCCCAAGGGACGGAAAGTTTGAACCGAGCCTTTGCCAAAAGTTTGGCTGCCCATGATGGTGGCGCGTTTATGGTCTTGCAAAGCGCCAGCCACAATTTCGCTGGCCGAAGCGGAGCCTTCGTTAACCAATACGACAACCGGTACTTTTTTCAACCCAGCGGGCAAAGACTTCAAGGGGTCTGCGCCAGAGCGGCCTTGGTAGTCTTGAGGCAGGGCCTTGAGAACTTGTTTGCTGTCGGCCGTTTGTCCGTTGGTGGAGACCACGGTCACGTTCTCAGGCAAAAAGGCGGCAGAAATAGCCACGGCCGCATTCAAGAGGCCACCCGGATCATTGCGCAGGTCAAGCACGATGCCTTTGATTTTCGGATCTTGTTTGTAAATTTCATTGACCTTCTTGACGAAGTCGTCCACCGTGCGCTCTTGGAATTGGCTTACCCGAACCCAGCCGTAACCCGGTTCGACCAACTTACCCCGAACCGAGAGTTGCTTAATTTCTTCTCGGATGATGGTGACCGGAAAGGTGCGCCCCTCTTCTTTGCGAAAGATCGTTAATAAAACCTTGGTGCCGGGTTCTCCGCGCATGCGTTTGACCGCTTCGTTTAGAGTTAAGCCCTTGACCGCAGTGTCGTCAATTTTGGTGATCAAGTCATTGGTTTTTAAACCGGCGCGAAACGCCGGCGAGCCTTCAATCGGCGACATAACTTTAACCAAGCCGTCTTCTTGGGTAATTTCAATGCCCACGCCTACAAATTTTCCGGAAGTGCCTTCGCGAAATTCTTTGAACGCTTTTTTGTCAAAGTAGGCGGAATGCGGATCCAGACTGGAGACCATGCCGGAGATCGCGTCGGTGATGAGTTTTTTATCATCCACGGGCTCTACGTAATCGCTCTTGATAAGCCCAAAAACAGCCGAGAGTTGCTGCAGCTCTTCTAAAGGCAACGGCGCCATCGCGCTGCGTGCGCCCGTTTGAAGCGATACGGTGGTGAGTGCCCCGGCCACAATGCCTAAGGCGACCCAACCTGCGATCTTAAGTTTTTGACCCATAAATATGTCCGTGTTGCCTTGTCGTGTCTAGTTGTTTATTTAAGCTTTTCCCTGAGAGGCAACCGCAGCGGCAGCCTTGGCTGCGGCTTCTGCGTCCCCTAGATAGTAGTGCTTTATGGGCTTCAATTCTGAATCGAGCTCGTATACCAGTGGAATCCCGTTGGGAATGTTGATGCCAACAATGGCGTCGTCCGAGATGCCGTCTAAGTATTTCACCAAAGCGCGGATGGAATTTCCGTGGGCGGCGATGACGATGCGCTTACCCGCCAATAGGCCGGGCGCGATCGACTCTTTCCAAAACGGCATGACCCGCTCAACGGTGTCTTTGAGGCATTCGGTCAAAGGAATTTGTTCTCGCTTGAGTTTGGAGTAGCGTGCGTCGCTGCGCTCGCTGCGGGGGTCTTGCGCTGTGAGTGCGGGTGGCGGGGTGTCGTAACTGCGCCGCCAGACCAAAACCTGTTCTTCGCCGTACTGTTTTGCCATGTCGGCTTTGTTGAGGCCTTGCAGAGCGCCGTAATGGCGTTCGTTGAGCCGCCAAGCGTGGACCACGGGGAGCCATGTGCGGTCCATCTCATCGAGACAATGCCACAGCGTGCGGGTTGCCCGCTTGAGCATGCTGGTGTAAGCGACATCAAAGTCATAACCCTCAGCTTTCAGGAGGCGCCCTGCTTTTTTGGCTTGGTCCACCCCGGTGGGGGTCAGGTCTACATCGGTCCAGCCGGTAAACCGATTTTCTAAATTCCAGGTGGATTCGCCGTGGCGAATCAAAACAAGTTTGTACATAGTGGGTGAATCAACGGCTAAACCAAGGGGCAAGAGACAGGGGTAAAAGCATTAGCGCGGTACAGCATTCTAAAATGCATGCTCTAGACCTCTAGCAACTATCAAGGAACAAAGTGAAATTTATTATCGATAACTGGATGCTGATCAGCCTGGCCGTGGTTTCAGGAGCCCTGCTTTTGGCCCCCGTCATCCAAGGCGCTGCCAGCCAAGGCCTGAGCGCGGCAGAGGCCGTGCAGTTGATGAACCGTGAAAAAGCCGTCGTCGTTGACGTCTGCGAACCCGCAGAATTTGCTCTGGGCCATGTCGTAGGCTCTAAAAATATTCCACTTGGGCAACTGGAGGCGAAGCTCGCTGGTGCTGTTAAGAACAAAAGTCTGCCTTTGATTTTGGTGTGCCAGTCTGGGATTCGTTCGTCCCGGGCAGTTGCTACAGCCCAAAAACTCGGTTTCGAGCAAGCCCATTCCTTAGGCGGAGGCCTATCGGCTTGGAAAACTGCCAATATGCCCGTTGAAAAAGCCTAAATCCCTTCACTGTCTCAGACTTTCCACACAAATATATAAATCGTATGCAAACCGTCAAGATGTACACCACCGCCGTGTGTCCTTACTGCGTTCAAGCCAAACGCATCCTTAAATCCAAGGGCGTAGAGCACATTGAAGAAATCCGCATTGATGCCCACCCCGACCAGCGCACGCACATGATGGAAATCACGGGGCGGCGTACCGTTCCTCAAATTTTTATCGGAAGCACGCATGTAGGTGGTTGCGATGATTTGATGGATTTGGACAGCCGAGGGGGTTTGGTGCCCTTGTTGGCGCAGGCCTGAGCGTCATTATTTCGGCGTCTGGCCCTGACATAATCCCCTAGTCGAGCCCACTCCGAGTGACCGGATGGGCTTTGTTTTACCTTGAAAGAAATTGCTATGGCTGACCAAGAACCTGTTTTCCAAATTCAACGCGTTTACCTCAAAGAGGTCTCGCTTGAGCAACCGAACTCTCCCGCGATCTTGCTTGAGCAAGAGCAACCTTCCGTTGATATTCAGCTCGGCGTAGAGGCCAACCCGGTGGCAGAAGGCATTTACGAGGTCTGTGTAACAGCCACCGTTCAGACCAAAATTCAAGACCGCACCGTGTTTTTGGTAGAAGCCAAGCAAGCTGGTATTTTCGAAATCCGCAACCTTCCGCCAGAGCAAATGGGCCAAGTCATGGGAATTGCGTGCCCGCAAATCGTGTACCCCTATTTGCGCGGTAACGTTGCCGATTTAATTCAACGCGGCGGCTTTCCGCCAGTGCATTTGTCGGAAATTAATTTCCAAGCAATGTACGAACAGCAGCAAAACCCAGCAGGTGCAGATGCTGCGCCTAGCAGCTTGCAATAAACCAACGCTGCGCTGGCGCTAAGCCACCATGAAAATTCTGATTTTGGGTGCCGGGGCATGGGGAAGTGCTCTGGCAGTCAGCGCGTGCGCCCATCCCCAGGGTCACAAGGTCACGCTCTGGGCCAGAGACAGCGCCCAGGCCGCAGCGATGCAAACCCAGCGCGAGAACCAACGCTATTTGCCCGGTGTTGTTTTGCCCAACCTTTTGGAAATTCTGAATTCGTCGTGGGCGGAACTATTACCGTTGTGCGCTACCCAAGACTTGGTGGTGGTGGCCACTCCCATGGCGGGGCTGCGCTTTGCATTGGCGCAACTACACCAACTCCAGGTCCCCGTGGCTTGGTTGTGTAAAGGCTTTGAAATGCCACAAGCAGACAACGCCTGGGGTCTGATGGGCCATGAGGTGCAAGCTTTGGTTGCACCCACTCTGCACGCAGGCATACTCAGCGGCCCGAGTTTTGCCCAAGAAGTAGCCAAAGGGCAGCCAACCGCTTTGGTCGCGGCAAGTGCCCAAGAAGCGGTTCGACAGGCGTTGGTCAGCGCCTTTCACAGCCAGTCGCTGCGGGTCTATGCCAGTGACGACGTGGTGGGCGTTGAAGTTGGCGGTGCGGTTAAAAACGTCTTGGCGATTGCCACCGGTTTATGCGACGGATTGCAGTTGGGGCTTAACGCCCGCGCAGCGCTGATTACCCGGGGACTTGCCGAGATGACGCGGTTGGGGTTGGCCTTAGGCGCCAAGCCAGAAACCTTTATGGGCTTAAGTGGTTTGGGCGATTTGGTTTTAACGGCGACCGGTGATTTATCCCGCAACCGGCGCATCGGTCTGGCCCTTGCGCAAGGACAGACGCTGGACCAAGCGGTGCAATCTTTAGGGCATGTGGCCGAAGGGGTTTACAGCGCTCGCACAGTCGTACAACGGGCCCAAGGCTTGGGGGTCGACATGCCGATTGCCAAAAGCGTGTTGGCGCTGCTTGACGGTAAGTTGCAGCCCGCGCAGGCCGTGGCTGCCCTGATGGGGCGGGGGCCTACCCAGGAACTGTAGTGTCTTGAACCTTGGCGGCAATATAGGCCATCGCCTCTTCCACCTGGTCCACCAAAATCAAACACAGCTCGCCCGGTTGCAGCGCATCCATCGCTCTATCAATTGCTAAAAACTCGCCATAAATCTCAGACCGCTGCGTGGCTTTTTTGGCGTTTGCTAAGCCTTCACGCAACAGCGCCATCACTTCGCCGTCTGAACGCCCGCGCTGGCATTGGTCTTCGTACATCACCACTTCTTCAAAAGCGTCACCCAAAATTTCGGTGATTTGGCGAATGTCTTGGTCACGTCGGTCGCCGGGGCCGCTGATCACCACGCTGCGCCGTGTTGCAGGCATGGCTTGCACCGCCTGAACCAAAGCAACCATGGCGTCGGGGTTGTGGCCGTAGTCGGCAATCACGGTTGCGCCGCGGTAATTAAACAAATTGAAGCGACCTTGGGCGTTATTGCTGTCGTTGGAGAAGTTGGCTAGGCCGCCGCGAATCGTGTCCCAATCCATGCCCAAGGCCCACACCGCAGCCACACTGGCCATGGTGTTTTCCACTTGAAATCCGATGCTGCCATCTAAAGTCAAAGGAATATCTTTCAGTGCGATCGTGTGTTTAGCATCTCCTTTGGCCGCGACCAAATGTTCGTTTTCAACATACACCACCGCGTGGCCTTGGGCGCGGTGGGTTGCCATCACCGGATTGAATTTATCGAGCGCAAAAAACGTCACTGCACCTTTGCATTTAGCGGCCATGCTGGCAACAATAGGATCGGCGGCGTTCAAAACAGCGGTTCCTTTGGTGCTGACGTTTTGGACGATCACACGCTTGAGTACGGCAAGCTCGTCGACGGTGCTGATGTAATTGAGGCCGAGGTGATCGCCACTTCCCACATTGGTAACGACCGCCACATCGCAACAATCAAAAGCCAAGCCTTCGCGCAACACCCCACCCCGTGCGGTCTCAAGTACCGCAGCATCAACGTCAGGGTGGTGCAACACATTTTTCGCGCTTTTGGGGCCACTGCAGTCCCCCGTATCAATGCATTCTCCGCCCACGTAGACGCCATCGGTATTGGTCATGCCAACGCACAAACCTTGGTGCGTTAACAAGTGAGAGATCAAACGCACAGTCGTGGTTTTTCCGTTAGTTCCAGTCACCGCGACAATCGGAATACGGCCGTCTTGTCCATTTTTGAACAGCATGGACACAATGGCTTCACCTACCGCGCGGCCTTTGCCAAAGGAGGGGCTCAGGTGCATCCGAAGTCCAGGTGCGGCGTTGACCTCCACCACGCCGCCGCCTTGCTCTTCGATCGGGCGCAAGATGCTGTCGCAGACCATATCGACCCCGCAAATATGCAAGCCCACCATGTGTGCAGCAGCAACGGCGCGGGCCGCTACATCGGGGTGCACGTCATCGGTCACATCGGTGGCAGAGCCGCCGGTGGATAAGTTGGCGTTGTTGCGTAAATTGACCCGCTCGCCTTTGGCTGGAATTGATTCGGCGGTAAAGCCTTGTCCGGCTAAGCAAGCATGGGCAATTTCATCAAAGCGAATTTTGGTAAGCGAGGTCGAATGGCCTTCACCGCGTTTGGGGTCTAGGTTGACTTGTTCAACCAATTGCGCCACGGTATGAATACCATCACCCAACACTTTAGGCGGGTCGCGCCGCGCGGCTGCGACCAATTTATCGCCCACCACGAGCAAACGAAAATCATTGCCCGGCATGTAGCGTTCAACCAAAATGCGATCACGAAACTCGATGGCGACGGTGTAGGCCGCCCGCAACTGGGCTTCGTTGCCAATGTTGACGGTGACGCCTTTGCCTTGGTTGCCATCCAGCGGTTTCACCACCACCGGCCAACCAATTTCTAGCGCAGCTTTCAAAGCATCATCGGCATCACTCACAGCGCGTCCCATCGGCACAGGAACACCTGCGGCGTTGAGCAATTTTTTGGTCAGCTCTTTGTCTTGCCCAATGGCCTCGGCGATGGCGCTGGTAGCGTCTATCTCGGCGGCCTGAATACGCCGTTGTTTGCTGCCCCAGCCAAAGCGAACCATCGAGCCTTCGGTCATCCGGCTGAAGGGAATATTGCGTGCGACTGCTGCATTCACGACGGAGCCCGTGCTCGGCCCAAGCCGAACGTCTTCGTCGAGTTCGCTTAATTGCGCGAGTGCCGCAGGCACATCAAACGGCGTATCGTTGAGCGCTGCCAAACACAAGTCTTGTGCTAGCGTAAAGGCAAGCCTACCTACGGCTTCTTCGCTGTACTCAACCACCACTTGGTACACCCCAACATCTAAGGTCGGCTTGGTGCAACTAAACGTGACCGGGCAGCCGGCCTGCGCTTGCAAACCCAAAGCCGCCAACTCCAAAACACTGGCCAAGGGAATCGAGTCGTCGTGGCCAATCGGCTGAAACGGGCTAATCTCTGGAAAGCGGGCGCGCAAGCGAGCTTCGAAACCGGCCAATTGACCAATCGCGCACTCCAAGGGTTCGCATGAGACGATCGCCTGAATTGCGGTGTGGTGGCTCCACAAATTGGGCCCGCGCAGAGCTCTGGTTTGGGTGACTTCCATATTTAATAAGGCGTTTTTTGGGGGTTAGATTCAAAAGTGCGAAGCCCCGCCGCGATCAGCTCGGCAGGAATATCCAGCGCCCAAGCCGCACCCACGGCCGCCATCACCATCTCGGGCTGGGCGGCTTTGCTGGGCTTGAGGCTTAAGAGCGTAAGCAGCGTTACCTCTTGTAGGCCTTGGGCCAAAATAATGGCACCGTTTTTAACAAACACGGCGCGCTCACCTGCTTGGCGGTGGGTTACCAAAGTAGGGTGAGATTCTGATAAGGCATAGAAAATCACTTTGCCATCGCATAAATCAGCCAGCTCTACAGCTTGCGAATCTTGCGCGTTCAATACAGCGGTGCCACTGGGCAAGATCACGTCCACTTGGGTTCGGGCGACTTTAAAAGTTTGTTCCGCATCAAGAATATCGAAGGCTTGCAAGTTCTCTTGCCAGGTGACATCGGTCACCACTCCCACATCGCACTTGTCATAAGCCAAGCCTTCGCCCAATATGGTCGTGCTTGGGTTTTCAAAGACGGCAGCTTGTACGGAGCGGTTCATCAAAATACGCTGTCCGGCTTCCCAATGGGTGCTGTCGCGGGGGTCAACACGCCGGCTGTCAAGGTACAAGCCCTCGCTACACGCTAAGCCGACATGGTTGCCACTGATGTGAACCAACCAAGCCACCAAGCGAGAAATACGGCCTGTGTTGCGCGTTCCTGTGACGCCGATGATGGGGATACGCCCTGTGGTTTGGGGTTCAAATAAATGCGCCAGGATGGCTTTGCCCACGGGTTGGCCGTTGCCGTTCGATGGCTTGATGTGCGATAGCAAGCCGGGGCTGGCGTTGACTTCAATCACCGCGCCTTGCTGGGCTTTGAGCGGCTTGGCGCTGTCTTCTAAGACCATGTCGACCCCAGCAATATCCAAGCCGACAACGCGGGCTGCCAAAGCGGCGGCAGCAGCAATACTGGGGTGCAGTTGGTCAGTGACGTCTAAGGCGACATTGCCGTTGCGCTGAATCAATACTTTTTGGTCTTTCGCAGGAATGCTTTCAGGCGTGAGGCCGACCCGCTCGAGCTCGAGCAAAACCTCCGCACTATCGTTGGGGACCACTAAATTCAACGGGAAATCTTCTCCCCGACCCCGGCGCGGATCGCAGTTAATTTGTTGGTCTGCCAGGACATCAATATTAGACATTCCATCTCCAACCACATGCAAACTGTCGCCTTTGGCAGCCGCAATGACCCGTTTACCTACGACCAAAAGGCGGTGTTCGTCACCCGCAATAAATTTCTCCACAATGACGCTGCCCCCGCCCTTGCGGTGAGCTAACTCATACGCTGCTTTAATTTCAGATTCTTTGTAAAGGTCAAGCGAGACCCCGCGGCCATGGTTGCCATCGTAAGGTTTGAGCGCCACGGGAAAACCCAAGCTTTGTGCAGCCTCCCAAGCGGCCTGCGCGCTTTTGACCAGCTCACCTTCAGGCACCGGGACTCCGCAGGCCTTGAGCAAGGATTTCGTGAGGTCTTTGTCGCTGGCAATTTCTTCGGCAATCGCGCTGGTTTGGTCCGTCTCAGCGGTCCAAATTCGCCGTTGGGCGCTGCCGTAACCGAGCTGCACCAAGTTGCCCTCGGTCAGGCGGATATGGGGGATCTGTCGGTCTGTGGCGGCGTCCACAATGTGCGCGGTGCTGGGGCCCAGGCACAAAG
>JBAXOC010000028.1:0-10897 GCA_037133455.1 Comamonadaceae bacterium
CAGCGTCACGCCATTAGGGCCGCCAGTAAATACCGATGCGTTGACTAAGGCGATGCGCATCAAAAAGCTGTCCAATGCAGCAGCGTCTTTCAAATACAACTCTTCTTTACCGGCTTTAACTTTGTAGAGTGGCGGCTGCGCGATGTAGATGTGGCCGCGCTCAACCAATTCTGGCATTTGGCGGTAAAAGAATGTCAAAAGCAGGGTACGGATGTGAGCGCCGTCAACGTCGGCGTCGGTCATGATAATGATGCGGTGGTAACGCAGCTTGGCGACGTTAAAGTCATCATTGCCCGTGGTACCGCCGGCTTTGCCAATACCGGTTCCGAGCGCCGTAATCAGCGTCAAAATTTCGTTGCTGGTAAGCAGTTTTTCGTAGCGGGCTTTTTCTACGTTCAGGATTTTTCCGCGCAGAGGAAGAATCGCTTGGAATTTACGGTCGCGGCCTTGCTTGGCCGAGCCGCCGGCAGAGTCGCCCTCAACGATGTAAATTTCACACATCGCAGGATCTTTTTCTTGGCAATCAGCCAATTTTCCTGGCAAACCCATGCCGTCTAAAACGCCTTTGCGCCGTGTCATGTCGCGGGCTTTGCGGGCGGCTTCTCTGGCCCGCGCGGCTTCAATGATTTTCCCAACAATGATCTTTGCGTCGACGGGGCGCTCTTGCAAATAATCCGCGAGCAATTTACTTACGATATCTTCTACGGGGCCGCGCACTTCGGAGCTAACCAACTTGTCTTTGGTCTGGCTGCTGAATTTGGGTTCGGGCACTTTGACAGAGAGCACGCAGGTCAAGCCTTCGCGCATGTCGTCGCCAGTGACTTCTACTTTGGCCTTCTTGGCCAACTCAGACTCGTCAATGTATTTGTTGATGACGCGTGTCATCGCTGCCCGCAAACCCGTTAAGTGCGTGCCGCCGTCGCGCTGAGGAATGTTGTTGGTAAAGCACAAGACTTGTTCGTTATAACCGCTGTTCCACTGCATAGCGACTTCCACACCGATGTTGGTGTTTTGGTCGCTTTGGCGGTCGCCCATGGCATGGAAGATGTTGGGGTTCAACACCGTTTTGCCTTTGTTGATGAAGTTCACAAAACCTTTAACGCCGCCAGCGCCCGAGAAGTCGTCTTCTTTGCCGGTGCGCTCGTCTTTGAGGCGAATACGCACGCCGTTGTTCAAGAAGCTGAGTTCGCGCAAACGCTTGCTCAAGATTTCGTAGTGGAAATCGTTGTTCTCTTTGAAGATATCGGTGTCGGGTAAAAAGTGAACCTCGGTTCCGCGCTTTTCGGTGTCCCCAGTCACTTTCATTGGCGAAACTTCAACGCCGTCTTGCATCTCAACAATGCGGTTTTGAACAAAGCCTTTGCTGAACTCCATGACGTGCACTTTGCCGTCACGGCGAATGGTCAAGCGCAGCATTTTGGACAATGCATTCACGCAGCTCACGCCCACGCCGTGCAAACCGCCCGATACTTTGTAACTGTTTTGGTTGAACTTGCCGCCTGCGTGCAATTCGGTCAAAGCAATTTCAGCCGCACTGCGCTTGGGCTCGTGCTTGTCATCCATCTTGACGCCCGTAGGGATGCCGCGGCCGTTGTCAACCACGCTAATCGAGTTGTCAGAGTGGATGGTGACCAAAATATCATCGCAGTGGCCTGCTAACGATTCATCAATCGAGTTGTCTACCACCTCAAACACCAAGTGGTGTAAACCAGTTCCGTCCGATGTATCGCCGATGTACATGCCCGGGCGTTTACGCACCGCCTCCAAGCCTTCCAAAATTTGGATCGAACCTTCGCCGTAGGCCTCGGTTGCGCCGGCTTGGTTGGTGTCAATGGTGGGCTGAAAGTTGGAGCTGTCGGCGGTACCTTCGCCAGTGTGCACGCCTTCCTCACCGTCATGGGGCAAGGGAGCGTGCTGGTTTTCTTCGGTCATGGATAACTTCTCTCAGGTGGTCGCAGGTACGGTCTCAAATACAGGAAAAATACTGGGGCAAAAATCAAATGCGCATTGGCATCACCACGTACTTGAACGTAGCGTTATCAGGAATAGTCAACAAAGCGGAGCTGTTTCCGTCAGAGAGTTCCAAGGTAACCATGTCTTGGCCCATATTGGCCAAGGCGTCGATCAGATAGGTGACGTTAAAGCCAATTTCAATGCTGTCACCGCCGTAGTCGATGTCAAGTTCATCGACCGCTTCTTCTTGTTCGGCGTTGTTGGATGCCACGCGCAAACTGCCGGGATCAATGTTCAAGCGAACGCCTTTGAATTTTTCACTGGTCAAAATAGCGGTGCGTTGCAGCGTTTTGAGCAGGGTTTCGCGGCCCAATGTGATGGTGTTTTTGTGGTTCTTAGGAATCACGCGGTTGTAGTCAGGGAACTTGCCTTCAACCAGCTTGGTCACAAACTCCATGCCGCCAAAAGTAAATCGCGCTTGGTTGCTGGCAAATTGCATCTCAATCGCGCCTTCGGCATCCGATAACAAACGCTGCAACTCAATCACCGTTTTACGCGGCAAGATGACTTCTTGTTTGGGAACTTCCACGTCTAAGGTTGCCGATGCAAAAGCCAAGCGGTGTCCGTCGGTAGCCACTAAGCTCAGTTGCTTGCCTTCGGCGACGAACAAAATGCCGTTGAGGTAGTAACGAATATCGTGAACGGCCATCGCAAACGAGACTTGCTCGAGCAGGCTTTTAAGCGTCTTTTGGGGCACGCTAAAAACAGGGCCAAAGCTGGTGGACTCTTGTACCAGCGGGAAATCTTCCGCGGCCATGGTTTGCAAAGTGAACTTGCTTTTGCCGCCTTTGAGAATAATTTTGTTTTGGCTTGATTCCAGCGAGACGGTTTGGTCTGAGGGCATGGTGCGCAAAATGTCGATCAATTTACGCGCGCCGATGGTGGTGGTGAAGTCACCCGTATCTCCACCCAATTCAGCGTTGGTTCGGATCTGAATTTCAAGGTCGCTGGTGGTGAACTGAACTGAGGCACCGGTTTTACGGACCAGTACATTGGCCAAGATAGGCAGGGTATGTCGGCGCTCCACAATGCCGGCGACCGACTGCAAAACCGATAAGACTTGGTCTTGCGCTGCTTTCAATACGATCATGTCAATCTCCAATGTATATTTTTCAATCTGTGGGGCGTTGTGCCGGCCTCGTCGCACTACCCGCCATTTTCGCTGTTTTATGCCCTCAATTTGAGGGGTTTGAGACTATTTTCCCTTTAGCCCTTGAGGGTTTGCTCCAACACGTGAAGCTGCTGGTTCAATTCCAACATTTGTTGGCGCTCCCCGCTGATTTTTCGAACCGCGTGTAGCACCGTGGTGTGGTCCCGCCCGCCAAACAACTCACCGATCTCGGGCAAGCTTTTTTGGGTCAATTCTTTGGCCAAATACATAGCGATTTGGCGCGGCCGGGCGATGCTGGCCGGGCGCTTTTTCGAATACATGTCGGCGACTTTGATTTTGTAGTAGTCGGCAACCGTTTTTTGGATGTTTTCCACCGAAATTTGGCGGTTTTGGATCGACAGCAAGTCCCGCAGCGCTTCGCGGGCGAGCTGGATCGAAATGTCTTTTTGGTTAAACCGGGAGTAGGCCAAGCATTTGCGCAAAGCCCCTTCGAGCTCACGTACGTTAGATCGCACATTTTTAGCCACGAAAAACGCCACTTCTTCGGGCATATCGGCCCCTTCAGCGCGGGCTTTATTGATCAAAATAGCCACCCGCATCTCGAGTTCAGGCGGCTCAATAGCCACGGTCAGGCCGGAATCAAAGCGCGAGACCAAGCGTTCATGAATGTCCGTCAAACCCTTGGGGTAGGTGTCGCTGGTCATGACAATGTGAGACTTTTTAGCCAAAAGCGCCTCAAAGGCGTTGAAAAACTCCTCTTGGGTCCGGTCTTTATTGGCAAAGAACTGCACATCGTCAATTAACAACAAATCCAAGGAATGGTATTTGTCTTTAAATTCATCAAAAGTCTTGCGCTGGTACGCTTTAACCACATCAGAGACAAACTGCTCCGCATGGATGTAGAGAACTTTGGATCCGGGCTTGTCAGCCAGCAAGCGATTCCCCACCGCATGCATCAAATGCGTCTTACCTAAACCCACGCCGCCGTAGATAAACAAGGGGTTGTATAAATGCCCCGGCATGGTGGCCACGTGCATGGCTGCGGCTCGGGCCATTCGGTTGGCCGTACCCTCCACCAAGGTCTCAAAGGTCAGCATGCTGTTGAGCCGGTTTTTCTGTAAACCGTCGGACCGCTGATCTGTAGCTTGCGGCTCAGAACTCACGCCAAGAGACTCCGACGCAGGCTCCAAGGACACGCCTCTCGAAGGCATTTCTCGGGGAGAAATAGCCAATTCAACCTGAACAGGCTGGCCATAAAGTTTTTCTAATAGCGCGGCAATGCGCACGCTGTATTGGGCGCGCACCCAGTCGAGCTTGAAGCGGTTGGCCACGAAAACCATGACCTTCGACATGTCATCAGAGACTTGGGCGCTTAAGGGTTTGATCCAGGTGTTGAACTGCTGTTCAGGCAGCTCTTGGGCGAGCTGATCGACACACGACTGCCACAGACTTTGGCCGATTTCATGCCCTCGGGGGTCAGACGGCAGATTAGAAATTCCCTCGGTCATAGTGGTCGCTGGCTCTGTGGATAGATCGGGTTTAGACGGGGATTTAATTCGATTTTTTGAATACTTATCCACAGTTTGCCACAGTTTTCAAACGGCACTTTTGTCCGAAAATCGCCCTCAGTTCCAGCGCTAGACATCAAATCCTAGCTAAGCGCTTGCCGGGGCTCAGAAAATTTGCGATAATCTGAGGCTGCCCTGATCGAAGTCGGGGTTTTTTGAACCCTCAGGATTTCCCCAAATGAAACGCACTTACCAACCCTCCAAAATTCGTCGCGCCCGCACCCACGGCTTCTTGGTTCGCATGAAAACCCGCGGTGGCCGCGCTGTGATCAACGCACGCCGCGCCAAAGGCCGCAAGCGCCTGGCTGTCTAATTTCACTCGGTAAAGCCCTGGCTTGACCGTGCAACGGCTGCAAACACGACCCCAATTTCAGGCCGTGTTGGCAGGGAAAATCAGGGCGCGTACCGCGCACTTTGCTTTGCACAGTTGCGCCATTGAGATGCCCAACGCCCCTACAGAAATAACCGCTGCTCCAGCGGTTTTTCCGTTTTCTGGGCTATGGATGGGCGCCATGGTTCCTAAACGTTGGGCCAAACGCGCCGTTACCCGCAACGCCATCAAGCGACAAATTTACAGCGTGAGCCCTCAATTTCAACATTCGCTGCCCGCACATGCGCATTTAGTTCGTTTGCGCACGGCCTTTGACCGGACGCAGTTTGTCAGTGCGTCCTCGCTGGCATTAAAAGCAGCGGTCCGAGCTGAGTTGCTCGACTTGTTCAGCCAAGCCAGTGTTGCCCATTCCAAGCAGGCTTTGCCATGATGAAAGCGGTTTTGGTTGGATTGGTAAAAGGCTATCGCTTACTGCTCAGCCCTTGGTTGGGCTCAGCCTGTCGGTTTGAGCCCACTTGTTCTGTGTATGCTCTGGGGGCGTTGCAAAACCATGGTGCTGCAGCAGGCAGCTATTTGGTGCTGTCTCGACTGGCGCGCTGTCACCCTTGGTGCGCTGGTGGGCTTGATCCCGTCCCAACGCAAAAACCCCGGCTTTTTAGCCGCTTCATTCCTTCATCTTCCGAAAAGAAATCTTCATGAACGATATTCGCCGCACCGTCTTGTGGGTGATCTTTGGCTTTTCTATGGTCTTGCTTTGGGACCAATGGCAAATTTCTCACGGCCATAAAGCCACATTTTTCCAAGGCCAACCCGTGAAGGTTGACGCCGCTAACGTTGCGCCTGCGCAGCCCGCATCCGATACCAGCGTTCCTGCGGGTACGGTGCCCGTTGCAGCGGCAGCTTCAGCCGCCGTTCCAGCGGACGCCGCTCCTGCTAAAACCGGCGAGCGCTTTACCGCTAGCACTGACGTTCTCAAGCTGCGTTTTGATACCCAAGGCGGCACCTTGGTAGGAACTGAGTTCTTGCGCTATGGCGATAACAACGACAAATCAAAGAACTTTGTCTTACTTGATGACAGCAAAGACCGGGTGTATTTGGCGCAATCAGGCATCGTCTCTGGCGCCGTACCTGGTGCCTTCCCCACCCACAAAACGCCGATGACCGTAAGCGGTGCGCGTGAACTAAAAGACGGCGTTGACGAACTCCAACTGACCTTTGCCTCTGCGGACGTTGGCGGCATCACCCTCGTAAAAACCTACACACTTAAGCGCGGGGCTTACGCTGTGTCTGTCAAACACGCTTTGACCAACACCACTGCCGCTCCGATTGCGCCGCAGTTATATTTGCAGCTCGTTCGCGATGGCAATAAGCCTGCGGGTGAATCGTCTTTTTATTCCACCTTCACAGGGCCTGCGGTGTATACCGATGCCAAGAAGTACCAAAAAATTGAATTTGCGGACATTAAAAAGAAAAGCGCCGACTACGAAAAGAAGTCGGCCAACGGCTATGTCGCGATGGTGCAGCACTACTTTGCCAGCGCCTGGGTTTTACCTGAAGGCATGGAGCGCACCATTTCTCTAGATGCCGTAGACATTGGCTCCAGCCTTCCGGATTGCTGCTACCGCGCTGCGATGGTGGCCCCACTTGCTGCAATTGCCCCGGGCGCGACACAAACTATCAACGCCACATTCTTTGTGGGTCCCCAAGAAGAAAAAATTCTTGAAACACTGACGCCTGGTTTAGAGCTCGTCAAAGACTACGGATGGCTCACTATTTTGGCCAAGCCTTTGTACTGGTTGCTCGACAAACTTCATAGTTTTATTCAAAACTGGGGCTGGTCTATTGTGGCTTTGGTGCTCTTGCTGAAAATAGCCTTCTACTGGCTCAATGCCAAGGCCTACGCCAGCATGGCCAAGATGAAGGCTGTGAATCCGAAGATCATGGAAATGCGTGAGCGCCTGAAAGACAACCCGCAGCAAATGCAGCAAGAGATGATGCGTATTTACCGCGAAGAAAAAGTCAACCCCATGGGCGGATGCTTCCCCATCATGGTTCAGATTCCTGTTTTCATTGCCTTGTACTGGGTTTTGCTATCCAGTGTGGAGATGCGCAACGCGCCTTGGATGGGATGGATCCACGATCTCTCTGCGCCCGATCCGTACTACATCTTGCCGCTGATCATGACGCTCACGACTTTGCTGCAAACCGCATTGAACCCCGCTCCTCCAGACCCGTTGCAGGCCAAGATGATGTGGTTTATGCCATTGGCATTTAGCGTAATGTTCTTCTTTTTCCCATCGGGCTTGGTGGTGTACTGGATTACTAATAACGTCTTGTCCATCGCGCAACAGTGGTTGATCAACACCCGTATGGGCGTGCCGCCGCAGTTCAACCTGCCTTCCTTTAAGTAAGCGCTATTCGCCGCCACGACGACCCCATCATCGCCATCGCCACCGCGTCCGGGCGCGGGTCGGTGGGCATCGTTCGCCTCAGCGGCAAGGGCTTAGGAAATTTGGTGCAGTCGTGGCTGGGGCGCTCGCTCCAACCACGGGAAGCAAGCTTCTTGCCTTTTCCCGATGCGCAAGGCGCTGCCATTGACCAAGGATTAGCGCTGTTCTTTCCCGCCCCTCACTCGTTTACCGGGGAAGATGTTCTAGAAATTCAGGCCCACGGCGGCCCGGTGGTTTTGCAGTTGCTGCTGGCGCGGTGCTTAGAGGTGGCGCAACAGCTCGACTCTACTAACCAGACTTGTCTGCCCCATTTGCGTTTGGCTCGCCCTGGCGAATTTACCGAACGCGCTTTTCTAAACGACAAAATTGATCTCGCCCAAGCCGAAGCGATCGCCGACTTGATCGACGCCAGCACCGAAGCTGCTGCCCGCAGCGCCACGGCGTCTTTGTCTGGCGCATTCTCAAAAGAAATTCACACGCTGCGTGATGCTTTGATTCGCCTGCGTATGTTGGTTGAAGCCACCTTGGATTTTCCAGAAGAAGAAATCGACTTTTTGCAAAAGGCCGACGCCCAAGGCCAACTCGATCGGCTGCAAGCAGCTTTGCGATCTGTCCAACACAAAGCCACGCAAGGCGTACTTTTACGCGAAGGCATGAAGGTGGTGATTGCGGGGCAGCCCAACGCGGGCAAGTCGTCGCTGCTTAACGCCTTAGCGGGCGCGGAACTCGCCATCGTCACGCCTATTGCTGGAACTACCCGGGACAAAGTAGAACAAACGATTCAGATTGAAGGCGTCCCAGTGCATGTGGTGGACACGGCGGGCTTGCGTGAAAGCGATGACGCAGTTGAAAAAATAGGCATTGAACGCGCCTGGCAAGCCATTGAGGGGGCCGATGCGGTCGTCTTTTTACATGACCTTACTCGCAGTGCGTCCGCAGACTACCAAGCCGCAGACGAGCACATTGCTTCCCTCTTTTTAAAAAAATTATCTGGCGCGGTAGTGGTTCTGCACGTTTGGAATAAAGCCGATGCGGTTTCACCTGATGCGCCCACCACGGGGAATAGCGAAGGCATCCGTTTGTCTGCCAAAACTGGTGAAGGGCTTAACACGCTTCGTTCGGAGCTTTTGCAGGCTGCAGGCTGGCAAGCGCCAGCAGGCGGGATTTTTATGGCCCGAGAGCGTCATGTCCAAGCGCTTCGTTTGGTTGAAAAACACTTGTCAGAAGCTGCAGCCCACCTCGCGCTACGCGCTCAGTCGCTTGATTTGTTAGCTGAAGAATTGCGCTTGGCGCAAAACGCATTGAACGAGATTACCGGAGAATTTAGTTCCGATGATTTACTCGGCGTTATTTTTTCGAGTTTTTGTATTGGAAAATAATGTCTAGGAAGGCCTAGCAAGATCTAATGGCCTGAAAAATCCAACAGGGTAAATAGTGGCATGCCGGTGGCGCGTAATTTGTCTGAGCCGCCAAGCTCGGGCAAATCCACAATCGCAGCGCCTTCCATAACATGCGCGCCCAAACGCTCAAGTAGTTTTTTCCCTGCCATCATCGTGCCGCCTGTGGCAATTAAGTCATCGATCAGCAACACCTGGTGACCGGGCTTGACCGCATCGGTATGGAGCTCAACCGTTGCGCTTCCATATTCCAACTCATACGTTTCTTCCACAGTTGTAAAAGGCAACTTACCTTTTTTGCGGATCGGAACAAAGCCAACATTGAGCTCATACGCCACCACGGCGCCCAAAATAAAGCCCCGCGCATCCAATCCGGCGACGACGTCAGGTCGGCGCGTTGCATCCATATAGCGGTGAACAAAAGCGTCGATCAAAACCCGAAAGACTTTGGCGTCTTGGAGCAAGGGAGTGATATCTCGAAACTGCACGCCAGGCGTTGGCCAATCGGGGACAGTGCGAATATGGGCGCGAAGGTAATCGGTGACGCTGGTGTTTTGCATAGTGGCTTATTGTGCCTCTGCGCCGGGAAGCGCGGCCAGGTGTTGTTCGGCGAGAGCTAAGTCCTCTGCGTGACCCGACAAAACCAAGGTGTCACCCGATTGAAACAAGGTGGTGTTGTCCACGTTGGCTACTTCGCCGTTGGCTCTGCGCAGACTCATTAGGCGAACGGACAGCGCATCCAGTCCCGCATCTTGAATCCGCAAACCTTGCCAATTTTTTTGCTTCGTCAAAGTCACTACGCGCAAACTTTCTTGCTCCATCGCGTCTGCAGACGTGTCGTCTGCACCATGGAAATAACCACGCAACAAGTGGTAGCGAGCCTCCCGCTGCTCTTGCGCAACGCGGATCACCCTGCGCATCGGCACGCCCACCAAGGCCAAAGCATGGCTGGCTAACATGAGCGACCCCTCGATCGCTTCTGGCACCACTTCGGCGGCACCCGCTTGGGTGAGCCGATCTAAGTCGTGGTCGTCGCGCGTACGCACAATCACCGGCACTTGCGGCGCATGGGCGCGACTGTGGGCCAACACTTTGAACGCAGCAGCCACTTCGAGGTAAGTTACCACCACCGCGCTTGCGCGGGCCAAACCCGCTGCCATCAAGGCAGGCAATCGGGTTGCGTCTCCAAATACCACCGAGTCACCGGCCGCGGCGGCTTGTCTTACGCGATCGGGGTCCAGGTCTAAGGCCAAATAGGCGATGCCTTCGCGCTCCAACATCTTTGCTAAATTTTGACCGCATCGGCCATATCCACAAATGATGACGTGGTGGTTGGCGTTGATGGATTTGGTCGCAAGTTTCGTCATTTGCAGAGATTGCATCAGCCACTCACTGGAAACGAGCTTGAGCACAATGCGGTTGCTGTACATCAAGATAAAGGGCGTAGCCAACATGGACAAGACCATGCTGGCCAAAATAGGGTGAAGTAAATGAGCAGGCACCAATGCGTTTTCTTGGGCGAGCGTAAGCAGCACGAAACCAAACTCGCCAGCTTGGGCCAAATACAAACCTGTTCGAACCGCCACTCCCGCTGTGGCCCCTAAAACCCGGGCCAAAGACGCCACCAATACCGCCTTAAACAGCAGCGGCACAATCAACAGCAACAACACCAAGGGCCACTGCGCCATGATCATGCGCCAGTCCAACATCATGCCGATACTGATAAAAAATATGCCCAGCAAAACATCATGAAAAGGCCGTATATCGGTTTCCACTTGTTGTTTGAATTCAGTCTCTGAAATCAGCATGCCCGCAATAAACGCCCCCAAGGCTAAGCTCAAGCCCGCAAGTTCAGTCAGCCAAGCCAGTCCTAAAGTGACAAGCAACAGATTCAAAACAAAAAGCTCTTCGCTTTTGCGCCGCGCAACCAAAGTAAGCCAGCGGCGCATCACATGCTGCCCGCCGATCAGCAAAACCGTCACCAGCACAACCGCCTTGAACGCCGCCAACATCAGCGCAGTCCAAAG
>JBAXOC010000029.1:0-10830 GCA_037133455.1 Comamonadaceae bacterium
CTAGCAAACCATACAAGCCCCAGCCGTTTTCGCGCCGGCGGTCAATATACGGGCTTACCCATTGTTGGGGGTAGTAGTCGTACTCTTCTACATACTTCGCCGCGAGATCCGGATTTCCCCGCATCGCATCGTGAATCGTACAAACTTTGTCTACCAAGGTAGTGCGGCTATTGCCTTGCAATACATAGACCCTCCAAGGCTGACAGTTGGTACCAGACGGAGCCCGGCTAGCCACTTTCAACAACGACTCCAACGTCTCACGGCTGACAGGTTGATCCGTAAAAGCCCGTGTGGACATGCGCGAGGTAATGGCAGCGTCAACGAATGTTGACTCAGAAGAGGCAGAACTCATAACAAGGATTCCAATACAGTTTTAAGTTTTTCAGGAAGTGCCGTTGGGACGCGCGTTGTGGCATTGACATACACATGGACAAAATGCCCTTGGGCTGCGGCAAGCTCGCTTTGCCCAAAAATGGCCAGTTCATAGCGCACGCTTGAAGTTCCCATTTTTTCTACGCGAAGCCCCACTGTAATCGGCTCTGGAAAGGCCAAGGGGGAAAAGTAGTTGCAATGGGTCTCAACCACCAAGCCGATCGTCTCACCGTTGTGAATATCCAAAGCCCCCTGCTCTATCAAATAGGCATTCACCGCAGTGTCAAACCAGCTGTAGTAAATGACGTTATTGACGTGCCCATAGGCGTCGTTGTCGCTCCAGCGGGTGGTTACGGGACGCAACACGCGGTAAGCGCTTCGGTTTTCAGCTTGGGGTTTGTACATACAGCAGATTAGACCTTTGATTGTGCCACTCCACGCGGTAATTATTGCGATAAAAGCCATCTTTCAGCACGCCGCACCGCACCTCCCGAAAAAAATTTTTGGGTTAAAAATACCAATGAAATCATAGACTTAGAAAAATATGTGACTTTTTTGTTGCAATGCAGCAAAAAAGTCTTGCAAACTCAAAATTGCTGCCTATAATTCATTCATGCTGCACTGCAACATATTGAGGCCAGGGGCCAAGTGACGGAGCAGATGGTGTTTTGAACTTTAACTTTTGGAGTATTTATATGTTGACCGTAGAACAAATCGTCGCCGCCCAACGTGCTAACGTTGAAACCCTTTTTGGCTTGACACACAAAGCTTTCGAAGGCGTTGAAAAAATCGTTGAATTGAACCTGACCGCTTCTAAAGCAGCTTTGTCTGAGGCTTCTGGCCACACACAAACCATGCTCAGCGTGAAAGATGCACAAGAGTTGTTGGCTTTGCAATCTGGCTTGCTGCAACCTTTGAGCGAAAAAACGGCTGCTTACAGCCGCCACCTGTATGACATCGCTACCGGTGCCAGCTCTGAGTTCACTAAATCGGTTGAAGGCCAAGCTGCTGAAGCACAAAAGAAATTTGCTGCTTTGGTTGATACCGCTGCTAAAAACGCACCTGCTGGCTCTGAGTCCGCTGTTGCTGTGATGAAAAGCGCTATCTCTGCTGCCAACAACGCTTTGGAATCCGTACAAAAAGCGGTCAAGCAAGCTACCGAAGTGGCTGAAGCCAACTTCAATGCAGTGGCTGCCAGCGCAACCCAAGCAACAAAAACAGCAACTGCTAAAAAGCGTTAATTGAAAAGCGGCTTCGGAGTTGAAATAATTTTCAGTCTCCGAGGCAATGCAAGGGAAAACCCTGACATAATTTAGTCATTGAGAAACCTCCGTGTTTCTAACCTGTTGTCTCCTCGGATTCTTTCGAAACCTCTAGGTTCAGGGATCCCTTCAAGGCCTCGTTGCAAAACGAGGCCTTTTTTTTATTGATTTACACCACGCATTAACGCGATTTGGCCGCAATAGCCAAACGCAACTGAGGCAAGGCCTGGAGCATGGCTTGGCGGCCGGCTTCTATCGACCGTTTACGCGAGCTAAAGTCAGAACTCGAGACGCCTGTCAAAACCGGTCGGACAACCACATCGGCGTCTTTGAGTTCAAATCCGTTGATGCTTTTGCCCATGATGCTAAAAGTTTGCAGCAAAACTTCAATCGTTCCGCTGGCCGAACTTCCCTCTGGTGGGCTTGAAATATCAACTGCAATCACCAACTCGGCCCCCATTTTTCTCGCCGCGCGCACCGGAACTGGGGAAGACAATCCCCCATCGACATATTCATGGCCATTGATTTTTACGGGTGTAAAAACAGCGGGTACTGCGCTTGACGCACGCACCGCAGTTCCCGTATCGCCGCGCTGAAACAACATATCGTTGCCAGAGTTGAGATCGGTTGCCACAATACCCAATGGCAATGGCATCGACTCAATGGGCTTTTGTCCAACCTGCGCGTTGACATACTTCGCCAAAGCTTCACCGCGCAATACCCCACGGCCAAAAAACGGAAGCGTCCAATCTGCGATCGTGGACTCTTCCATGGTCTCAGCTACTTTTTGAAGTTGCACACCATTTTTCCCACTCGCATACAACGCGGCTACCAAACTCCCCGCCGATGTGCCGGTAACTAACGCGGGGTTAATTCCTGCTTCTTCAAGCACTTGAATAACCCCAACATGGGCGAATCCGCGCGCCGCTCCGCCCCCTAGTGCCAAACCAATTTTGGGTGGGGCTTTAGGTGTTGCAACGCTGACTGTTGGCGCAACAACGAAAGGCGTAGGTGGTGTACTTGCACAACCGAACAACATCAAAGACGTCATCCAAAGGAAAAATTGAAACAGTATTTTTTTCATGGTTTATCAAACAGGCCTGTGACACAATAGATTGCTACATACTAATGAAAAAGAGAACGCACCATGTCCCGTCAAAGCATTTGGGCTTCCAAGGTTGCAGCCCTTGTGCAATCAGGCAATAGCCAAGCGGCATTGGCGCAAATCAAAGTTGCACCCTCTGTCAAAGACGTCAAACAACTGCGTGACTTGCTTTTAAAAAACAAACTTCTCGCAGCCAACCCGAATGTCGACAGCGCGACGTCCGATCAAATTGTGGCGCTTTCAGCGCCTCGACTGCACCGATCCCCATAAAAAAAGGCCTTCGACAGGCCTTTTTTTTGGCAAATTTCGAATTTACATTGCAGCTGCTTTTTTGTGCTTCGTTTTGGCTTTGTGTTTTTTAACATTCACCTTATGGGTGTTCTTTTTTGTCGCTTTTGAAGCCTTAGCAGCAGGAGCGGCAACAGGAGCTACTGGCTCAGTTTGCGCTATGGATAAAGCGGAAACACTGGAAATAACGAGAGCAGCAATCAATGTTTGAATTTTCATTTTTTGGATCCTTAAAGCGACTAAAAATTGATACACAAATGTATCGTAGCACGGCATATTAGGAAAAATTCAAGACACTAGTGAAAAAAACATCAGCGCCTATTGAAGCTGCATTTATGGCAGCCAATCCAGCGCTTGCATATAGTCTGCAGACACCATCAAATTATCCCAAGACATCGCCTGACTTTTTGGCAACAACTTCCAGCGACGCTCTTCGCTGGTCTCGCTGGCTTGCCAATGGCCTTTGAGCTGCGCTTCGGTCAAGCCAGCAATGAGTTCATCGATGGGAGAGTTTTCTCCCGGCTTAAGCGGTAAGGATTGGTTGCATAAAAGAACCAAATCACAACCCGCGTGAAGTGCTGCAATTGCGGCGTGGGTGTAACTCAACTGGTGGCCATCCATGTACCTTGCGGCAGCCATCGACAAATCATCGCTAAAGATGGCGCCACCAAATCCCAACTCGCCGCGCAATACCTCTTGGAGCCAAACGCGTGAAAATCCGGCAGGCAGAGAGTCCACTTTCGGATAGATCACATGGGCGGGCATCACGCTATCCAAAGCGGTTCCCAACCAACGGTAAGGCGCAGCATCATCTTTCAAAATTGCGGCGCGCGTTCGACGATCTATCGCGGTGGCTACGTGTGAGTCAGCTTTGACAAAACCATGACCGGGAAAATGTTTTCCACAATTGCCCATGCCGCTTTTTAAAAGCCCATGCATCACGCTTTTGGCCAATAGACTCACGACCCGGGGATCACGCGCAAACGCCCGGTCGCCAATCACGCTGCTTTCACCGTAGTCCAAATCCAAGACGGGAGTAAAACTGAAATCTACACCACACGCACGCAACTCAGAACCCAAAACAAAACCGCAGGCAGTCGCGGCTTGGGTAGCATCTAAGGGGCCGGATTTTTTTCCCTTCTGAGGCGCATCTATCCACTTTTGGCCCAAAGCACGCATGGGTGGCAAGTGGGTAAAGCCATCGTTCTTAAAGCGCTGTACACGCCCGCCTTCATGGTCAACGCAGATCAAAAGGTCTGAGCGCAGTTTTTTAATGCTGCTGCATAAGGCGGTGAGTTGGGCTCGGCTTTCCCAATTACGGGAGAACAAAATCAAACCGCCAACTAAAGGATTTTGAAGTCTTACGCGGTCCACTTTAGTGAGCTTGGTTCCGGCAATATCAATAATGAGCGGAGCGTGGAATGTCATGGTTTAGATGGGTTCATTTCGACGACACAAAAACTCGCGGCATAGTCCGTCTCATCGGTCACAGTGACGTGGGCACGGAGTCCTTTGGATTCAAACCACACTTTAAGTTCGCCATGTAACACGATAAAAGGCGCACCACTGGCATGGTTAGCAATTTCACAGGAGCGCCACGTCATAGGCATGCGCATCCCCAAACCAATCGCTTTGCTAAACGATTCCTTGGCACTAAAACGGGTCGCAAGGTAACGCACGCCTCGCTCGGGCCAGCGCGCACTGCGCGTCTTCCAAACGAGAAACTCTTGAGGACTTAAGACCTTGGAGGCGAAACGCTCTCCATGGCGCTGCAGACTGGTACGGATTCTGCGAACATCACAGATGTCGGTGCCCAGTCCGTAAATCATGGTCGAAGACAATGCAAGTATTGCTTCACCGTCTCGGTGTAGCCTAATTCCAACGCATCGGCAATGAGCGCATGGCCAATGGATACTTCACTCAGCCCAGGTACAGCCCGAGCAAATGCCGCTAGGTTGTCGCGGTTTAAGTCATGGCCCGCATTCACGCCCAGACCCACAGCCAACGCCGCTCTTGCCGCATTAGCAAAACGGTCCAGTTGCGCCGTTTGGCCTGGTGTTGCCCAAGACGCTGCGTAGGGTTCGGTATAGAGCTCTACCCGGTCTGCGCCTATGGCTTTGGCTTGCGCCATCGCATCAGGCGTTGCATCCATAAACAAACTCACCCGCAGACCCCAAGCGTGTACTTGTGCAATCAAGGGGCGAAGGCGGTTGGCGTCTTGAGGAAAATTCCAACCATGGTCGCTGGTAAATTGTCCTTCGCCATCAGGAACAAAAGTGACTTGATGCACAGGGAGTTTGCGCGCGATCAAGTCAGCAACGCAGTCCATGAGATTGTGAAGAGGATTACCCTCAATATTGAACTCTTTATCTGGCCATGCCTTCATTAAATGGGCGAGTTCCAGGACGTCGTCGGGACGAATATGGCGGGCATCCGGGCGGGGGTGAACCGTGATACCTGATGCACCCGCTTGAAGACACAAAGTCGCTGCACGCGTAACACTTGGAATACCCAAATGCCGGGTATTGCGGACCAAAGCTACTTTATTGAGATTAACGGACAGTGCAGTTGAAAGGATTGTCATAACAAGGAGACTTAAGCGTCAGAGAGATTGGATATCCAACATCATTTGCCGCGTTCTTAGGGTTTTTACCCCGCTATGGTAGTGCAGGAGTGAGCGGAGCTGGGGCTTGAGCGCATTGCTCAAAGCGGCGCAGGCACGCAAAGTCGTTGTAAAGGGCACGCTGCTGTCAAGTGTCGCTTGCAATTGGGACCACTGCGCGCCACTTAAGCTGGCGCGGTCATCGTCGTGCGCCAAGCGCAGCCCGCCTTCCGGAACCAAGGTGTACTGGTGGGTCGGCTGTAAAGCGCCAAGAGTCATAGTTTGCGCGTCGAGTTGCGGCAGCAAGCCCACTTCTCGCAAAAGAAAAAGTTCAAAGGATCGCAGCGCGGCTTCTAGTACTTCTCCATGTTCACTGGCAATGACTTCCACCACATTGGCATAGGCATCAAACAAAGTGGCATGTGGATCGTCGCGGGCTAACAAAGTCATCACCAGCTCATTGATGTAGTAGCCGGAAAGAAGTGCCTCTCCTGAGGGCATCGCATAGCCTCCCTGCCACTCGGCGCTCTTTAAAGTGCGGATTTCCGCATCGCCGCCAAAGGCCAGATGCAAGGGCTGCAAAGGCAGCAAGATGGGCCTGAAGCTCGAACTCGGCCGCTTCACGCCTTTGGCAATTAAAGCGATACGTCCGTGGTGGCGCGTAAAAACTTCCAAAATGAGACTGGATTCACTCCAGTCATAGCGGTGCAGAACAAATGCGGGTTCGTCTGCGATTCGCCGGGTGGCCATTTACTCGTATCCAAACGAGCGAACGCGTGCCTCATCGTCCGCCCAACCGGATCGCACTTTGACCCACATTTCGATAAAAACTTTGGCGTCAAGAAGTTTCTCCAACTCGACACGGGTTTCCATGCCAATGCGTTTGATCCGCTCCCCTTTATCGCCAATCACCATGGCCTTGTGACCGTCACGCTCAACAACGATGGTTGCGGCAATGCGCAGAAGGCGTTTTTGCTTGCCCCGGCCGGCTTCTTCTTCAAACTTATCGATCACGACCGTGGAGGTGTACGGCAACTCATCACCCGTGAGTCGAAACAGCTTTTCGCGCACGGTTTCACTGGCTAAAAATTTCTCACTTCGATCCGTGAGTTCATCTTCGGCGTACCACCAGGCTTGCTCGGGCAGGTATTTTTCACAGATTCCCAACATCCGCTCGATATCCTTGGCATTTTTAGCGGACATCGGAACAAACTCGGCAAACGCGTGGCGTTGCTGCATCTCCTGCAACCAGGGAGCAATATCTGCACGGCGGTTAACTTGGTCTAGTTTGTTGGCCACTAGCAATGTAGGGACCTGCTTGCTAAGGAGCGCCAATACTTTGGCATCGGCTTGGTTAAACATGCCCGCCTCCACCACAAACAAAATCAGATCCACATCACCCACCGCACCCACTACGGTTTTATTTAAGGAGCGGTTGAGTGCGTTGTTGTGGCGTGTTTGAAAGCCTGGGGTGTCGACGAATACGAATTGGGTTGCCCCGCGGGTATGCATTCCCGTAATACGGTGGCGGGTGGTTTGCGCTTTGCGCGAGGTGATGCTGATTTTTTGCCCCACCAGCGCATTCATCAGTGTCGATTTGCCTACATTGGGCTTACCCACGATAGCCACCAAGCCGCAGCGCTGGCCCTCTAAGCCTTGGGTGCCAGGCGCTACGGCGCGAACGGTGGTTTTGAGCAAGCCTTCGAGCATGCTGTCCAACGCATCGGCGGTTTGTACTTCTCCCTCTTGCATAGGTTCTTGCACAGGTGCAACTGGAAGTGGTTTATTTTTTTTTGAAACTGTCATAGCCCCTCCCTTGAATGAATAGTTTGTAGCATGGCTGCGGCAGAGGCCTGTTCAGCAGCACGGCGTGATCCGCCAATACCGCGTTCGGTCAAATGCATTTCTGGAATTTCACATTCCACATCAAAACTTTGCTGGTGCGCGGCTCCCAAAACACTGACCACCCGGTACTCTGGGATTTTTAATTTCCGACCTTGCAGCCACTCTTGTAACTCGGTTTTTGGATCTTTGCCAATCGCATCCATCTGTGGATTGATGTCAACGGAGGCATACAAGCGGTGAACCAAGGCTTGGGCTTTCGTAAATCCAGCGTCGAGGTAAACCGCCCCAATGAGAGACTCCAATGCGTCAGCTAATATCGAGGCGCGTTTTTGTCCGCCTGAACGCATCTCGCCTTCGCCTAACTTGATGACCATGGGTAAACCCAAATCCACCGCAATTTTGTGTAAGGTGTCTTGCTTAACCAAGTTGGCACGCACCCGCGATAGATCGCCTTCTGGTAAATCAGAGAGGCGTCGGTAAAGCAAATCCGACACCGCCAAATTCAATACCGAGTCACCCAAAAATTCTAGTCGCTCGTAATGATCGGCAGAAAAGCTCCGATGCGTGAGAGCGCGCTCGAACAGCGTGGGATCGGTGAATTCGTGCTGCAACCGCTGCTGCAACTCTAATTTAAGCGTACTCACTTTATGGCAGCTTCAATGGAATGACCCAATACGCTTGAGACTTCCGAAATTCATCCAAACAAAGAAGGCTTTACCCACGATATTTTTCTCAGGCACAAAGCCCCAATAGCGCGAATCCATGGAGTTATCCCGGTTGTCCCCCATCATGAAGTAATGGCCTTCAGGCACTTTGCAGGTGACGCCCTCAATGGTGTAATTGCAAGCCTCAAAGCCTGGGAATCTTTCTACTCCAGGGATAAATGCAGGGCGGTCGTCGTCGTTAAGTAGTCGGTGGGGCTGCGCTCCGAGCGCTTCTTGGTACTGCTTGAAGTAGCGCATGGAATCTTCATCAAAGAACTCAGGGACCGTCTGGGTTTCAATAGTTTTGCCATTGATCGTTAGACGCTTATTGAGATAGGCCACCGTATCGCCTGGCAATCCTACAACGCGTTTGATGTAGTCCAAACTGGGCTTAGGCGGGTAGCGAAACACCATGACATCACCACGCTGGGGTTTTTCACCGTCTGTGATTTTTGTATTGATGACCGGAATACGCAAGCCATAGTGAAATTTATTAACCAGAATTAAGTCGCCCACCAAAAGCGTTGGGATCATCGAACCTGATGGAATTTTGAATGGCTCGACCAAAAAAGACCTTAAGAAGAAAACCGAAATAATGACAGGGAATAGACCTGCGGTCCAATCCAGCCACCAAGGCTGGGCCAGAATATGGGCCTGAGCTTGGGCAATATTTCCATCGACTTGGGTAATGCCCTGCTTCAATAAGTTAGCCCGACGCTCCGTGTCATTGGCTTCCAACTGGGCTGCCGCTTTTTGTCGTGCAGGCCAAAAATACAAACGCTCGGCAATCCAATACAGTCCAGTGATAGACGATGCAATAAAAAGCAGCAAGGCGAAGTTTCCTTCGACATAACCCACGTACCACGAGCCGATGTAGGCTACAAAAGCAGCCAGTACAAAAGAGGTAAGTACTTGCATTAGTCTTCCACCTGCAAAATCGCCAAGAATGCTTCTTGCGGAACTTCTACGGATCCAATTTGTTTCATGCGTTTCTTACCTGCTTTTTGTTTCTCTAAAAGTTTGCGTTTGCGTGAAATGTCACCGCCATAACACTTGGCTAACACATTCTTTCGCAAGGCTTTGATTGTCTCACGCGCAATGATGTTGGCACCGATGGCGGCTTGAATAGCAACGTCATACATTTGCCGCGAAATAATCTCCCGCATCTTGCCCACCACTGCGCGGCCACGGTAGGTGGCTTGGCTGCGGTGAACAATGATGGATAAAGCATCGACCTTCTCGCCGTTGAGCAAAATATCAACCTTAACGACGTCCGCAGCGCGGTACTCTTTGAACTCGTAATCCATAGAGGCGTAGCCCCGACTGACCGATTTAAGTTTGTCAAAGAAATCGAGAACAATTTCACCCAGAGGCATTTCGTAGGTGAGCATCACTTGCCGCCCGTGGTAGGCCATATTCATTTGAACGCCGCGCTTTTGGTTGGCCAGTGTCATGACCGAGCCAACATATTCTTGGGGCATGTACAAATGCACGGTCACGATGGGCTCGCGTACTTCTTCCAAACGGCCTTGGTCGGGCATTTTGGAAGGGTTTTCAACCATGCGCACGGTTCCGTCGGCTTGAACGACTTGGTACACCACGCTTGGCGCGGTGGTAATGAGGTCTTGGTCAAATTCACGTTCCAAGCGCTCTTGAACAATCTCCATGTGCAACAAGCCCAAGAACCCACAGCGAAACCCAAAACCCAGCGCTTGGGATACTTCTGGCTCATAGTGCAAAGACGCATCATTGAGTTTGAGTTTCTCCAGACTGTCGCGCAAACCTTCGTATTGGTTGGCCTCAGTAGGGTACAAACCCGCAAACACTTGGGGTTGTATTTCTTTAAAGCCGGGCAAGGCGATGGTCGCAGTCGCTGCCGCGCTGCCACTACCCTGCTTGATCAAGGTAATCGTGTCGCCGACTTTCGCAGCTTGCAATTCACGAATTCCCGCAATGATGTAACCCACCTCACCAGCCTCTAGGGAATCACGCGGTTGGTTGGCTGGGGTAAAAACGCCGAGGTTGTCTGCGTTGTACATAGTCCCGGTGGCCATCATTTTGATTCGCTCGCCCTTGGCCAAACGCCCGTCGACGACTCGCACCAACATCACAACGCCTACGTAGCTGTCAAACCAACTGTCAATGATCATGGCGCGCAAAGGGCCCGCAGGATTGCCTTTGGGCGCAGGAATTTTGGCGACGATTGCCTCCAAAATTTCTTCAATACCCATTCCTGTCTTGGCCGAGCAGGGAATCGCTTCACTGGCATCTATCCCAATGACGTCTTCCACTTCTGCGCGTGCATTGTCTGGGTCCGCATTAGGCAAATCCATCTTGTTAAGGACAGGAACCACTTCCACGCCAAGTTCTAAAGCGGTGTAGCAATTGGCAACCGTTTGGGCTTCAACCCCTTGGCTTGCATCGACAACCAAAAGTGCGCCTTCGCAGGCAGACAGCGAGCGACTCACCTCGTAGGAAAAATCCACGTGGCCCGGCGTATCAATCAAATTCAAGTTATAGACTTGGCCATCTTTGGCTTTGTATTTCAAAGCCAAAGATGGCCAAGTCTATAACTTGAATTTGATTGATACGCCGGGTCACGTGGATTTTTCCTACGAGGTGAGTCGCTCGCTGTCTGCCTGCGAAGGCGCA
>JBAXOC010000030.1:0-10673 GCA_037133455.1 Comamonadaceae bacterium
GGGAATGTATCGATCCCAACCGATCTGGTTGAAAAAATGCGCTCTAGCCCCTGCATCAATCTGGACTTGGGAATAGAGGAGCGCATTGAATTGCTGTTAGAAGACTACGCATTCTTTACGGCGCAACCGGCCTACTTTTGTGAAAAGTTAGACGCGTTGACGGCGCAACGGGGCAAGGCGGTGATTGAATCGTGGAAGGCATCTGTGATGCAAGGCGATTTCAAACCTGTGGTTCAAGAGCTACTGACGCTTCACTACGACCCGGTGTATACCCAATCGATGGAACGAAATTTTCAGCAATTTTCAACTGCATTGCTTATGAGCCCGACCAATCGCTCGCAAGCGGCGATGCGGTTTCTAGCGCAAGACATACGCCGGGCTCACAGCACTTAAATTCTGGTTTTAGACTGGAGCTTTTGGTGTTGGCGCGTCGCTTGGCTCTAAGTCGCTCAATGTGTCTGCCGCTGGCGCTCCACCATCCTCCTCAGCGCCCACCCTTCGCTCACTCTTGTTTTTGAGTTTGTCTTCTTTTTTACGTTTTTTCGCCAGTTCTTTTTGACGCTTTTCGTAACCGTAATTGGGAGTTGCCAAGGTGTTCTTTCGTTAATACAAGAGCACTTTAACACCTCCGCGCAAAGGCTACGCTGTCCCCGCTGTAGTTTCAGGCCAGTGAATCGCACTTTGATAGGCATGCCAGCTTGCGTGTCCTAAAAGTGGGCCCACCACGATGATTCCCGCACCCCAAGGAACCAGAAAGGCCAAAATCACGAGAAGGCTTAAAAGAAAGCCCCAAAAGACCATGATTCCGGTGTTGTGAAACACCACCTCCAGGCTAGCGATGGCTGCTGAAATGGCATCTACATCCCGGTCCAAGATCATGGGAATAGAAATCACAGACAGAGAAAAAACAATCGCAGCAAACGCGCCGCCGACGACCATATAGGCCAACAGAAATTCCCAGTTCTCCGGATTAAAAACAGCGCCCACAACACTTGCAGTCGATGGCATCCCCGTATTAAAGAAAACCGCGAAAACCACCAAGGAGGCACGCCCCCAAAGCAACTCTAAAACGATTAAAACCAAAACCAACATGCCCATGCTAGGAATATGCTGATCCCAACAGATGAGTGATGCGCCGAAATCCGCATCCAAGCCTGCTGCGTTCCTTCGGCTGACGTCATACAAACCCATTGCCAAGAAGGGACCCACGAGCAAGCAGCCCGATGCGATCGACATGGTGTACTCTGGGTTGGACTTGAAAACAGCACCCAACACCAAAGCCATCGTCCAAAATGCCAGACCGTAAAAAATGCCAATCCAAGGGTGAACAAGAACGTCTTTAGAACCCCGTGCCAACCATTTCAATGGATCCAGCCATTGCAATGCAACGACCGTTTTACGAGGGGCTTCTGAGGGAGGGGGAACGTAGGGCGCCATGGTCATGGCAGAAGCCTATCGCATTCAAGCCATCTACATTCAGGGGAAAACCCTGAAAACCTCTCTCCGGCTTACTTTTTCAAGACTTGAAGTGCTTGCGCGATATCAGCTTGTAAATCTGCAACCGCTTCCAAGCCGACTGCAAAGCGCACCAAAGACCCTTTGGCGATATGCGAGGGCCACACGGAGCGCATCGCGCCAAGTTCGTAGGGGACAACCAAACTTACCGGGCCCGCCCAGCTGTAGCCCAAGCGAAACCATTGAAGGGCATCACAGAATGCGTCGACTTCAGCTTGTGAGAATTTCGGATCCAAGACGACTGCGAACA
Source organism: Comamonadaceae bacterium (assembly GCA_037133455.1). Taxonomy (GTDB): domain Bacteria; phylum Pseudomonadota; class Gammaproteobacteria; order Burkholderiales; family Burkholderiaceae_C; genus Allorhodoferax. Next base: position 1,766 of record JBAXOC010000030.1, read on the forward strand.
AGCACGCCGCTGATCCACCTTGGCCCACCGGGTCGCACAGGGTTTTCCAGTGCGCGTGGCCGGGCGAGCCCTCAAGCGCGGGATGAACCACTTGCACGAATTCGGGTTGTTTCAAACACCAAGCGGCCAGCGCTCTTGTGGCATCGTCGTGGGCCCGGTAACGCAAAGCCATCGTAGGAAGCGAACGCAACACCAACTCTGCATCATTGGCACCCACGGATAAGCCCAGGCGCATGTGACAAAGCTTGATACGCAGATGCAATGTGGCATCGCATGTGATGACGCTACCCATCAAAACATCACCTCCCCCACTGGGGTATTTGGTCAAGGCCTGTGCTGACATATCAACGCCTAAAGGCACATCGGATCCGGGCTGAAGGTCAAAGGGGTTAAACGCAATACCGGCTCCCCACGTATTGTCTAAAGCCGTCAAAATGCCATGCTTTTGACACAGGCGAACCAAGCTGGGCACATCTGGAAATTCCAATGTCACTGAACCGGCGGCTTCGATCCAAACCAAGCGGGTTTGAGGCGATAACTTGGCCGCCAAATCCTGCACATCCATGGGGTCGTAATACCGGTGGCTGATGCCCCACGCCTTGAGCTCGCCTTCGGCCAAAGCCTTGTTGGGGCTGTAAGCGTTATCCGGGAGCAAGACCTCGTCGCCGGTTTTCAAGACGGCCATTGCCACCAAAGCCAACGCGGCTAGACCGCTGGGAACCAACACACACTGCAACCCCCCTTCAATAGCGCACAAGCGCTCTTCTAAGGTATAGGTGGTTGGGGTGCCGTGCAAACCGTAGGTGTACGCCGATTTGTCTTTCCATTCATGGCTGCGCATGGCCGCCACATTGGGAAAGAAAACGGTTGAGGCTTTAAATACCCCTATTTGAGGCGCTTCAAATCCTGCAGGGGCAACATAGCTGTGGTGAATGAGCGAGGTATTGGGATCTGTCATAGATGTGAGACTAGATCAGACACTCCACTTTTGAATCAATTGCTCCGGACGCAAGGCATCGTAACTTTCAAAAGGCTGGTGTATCCACGGGTTACTTGGTAAAAACTCAACCGAATAGTCGGGGGTGAAAGTGGACAAAGCTTTGGTCCAAATCACAGCGCTGCGTAACTCGGTGATGGGTTTGTAGTTGTTTTTTAACTGGTGAATCACTGCATTCAGGGTGTGGCCCGAGTCCGCCAAATCATCCACCAGCAAAACTTTTCCCGCAATCTCGCCCTTAGGAGTCGTAATGAAACGGGCGATATCCAAATTCCCTTGCACCGTGCCTGCATCAGATCGGTAGGAGCTCGTTGACATGATGGCCAAGGGCTTGTCAAAGACCCTCGACAAAATATCACCAGGACGCATTCCGCCCCGAGCCAAACACAAAATCGTATCGAACTCCCAGCCCGATTGAAATACCTTAATGGCTAATTTTTCAATCAGGTTGTGGTATTCGTCATAGCTTACGTAGAGGTGTTTTCCGTCTTCAGTCAACATAAAAAACTCCAGTGATTGAGGTGAAAAAAAACAGCGTTCGTGGTTTAGGCCGCTACGGCATAAGGGTGGTGCATCATGATGGTGTGATCACGGTCTGGGCTGGTAGACACCATGTGGATGGGCACACCCGTAACCTCTGCAATACGTTGCAAATAATTGCGTGCGGCTTGTGGAAGTTTGGCGTAGTCCGTCACACCCACCGTGGTATCACTCCAGCCCGGCATGACTTCATAGATCGGCTTGCAGCGCTCGATATCGTCAGCGCCCATAGGCAAAATATCAATGGTTTGCCCGTCCATTTCATAACCCGTGCATAACTGCAACTCTTTCAATCCATCGAGTACGTCGAGTTTGGTAATGCACAGTCCGCTCAAACCATTGACTTGGGCTGAGCGTTTTAATAAGGCTGCATCAAACCAACCGCAACGGCGTGAGCGTCCGGTGGTTACGCCTTTTTCAGCGCCTACGGTGCTCATGTGATACCCCGGGGTTCCTGGAACTTCCCAATCCAACTCCGTAGGAAACGGGCCGCTGCCCACACGGGTGCAATACGCTTTGGTGATTCCCAAAATATAGTGAAGCATTCCCGGACCCACACCCGATCCCGCAGCCGCATTGCCAGCAACGCAGTTGCTAGAAGTGACAAACGGGTAGGTGCCATGGTCAACATCGAGCAAAGTACCTTGGGCGCCTTCAAAAAGCAAATTGGCACCATGGTGATGGGCGTCGTTAAGCTCGCGTGAGACATCAGCCATCATAGGTTTGAGTAATTCGGCGTGGCGCATCGCTTCAGCATAAACGGGCTCAAACTCAACCTGTCCATTTTTCATGTAGGGCGCAAGTAGCGGGCCAAAATCAAATGCTGCAGAGCCTAAATACGTGGCTAAAACGTGGTTATGTAAATCAAGCAGCTCTCGTAATTTGTGCGCAAAACGCTCTGGGAATTTGAGGTCTTGCACGCGCAGCGCTCGACGCGCAATTTTGTCTTCGTACGCAGGGCCGATACCCCGCCCCGTGGTTCCGATTTTGATATTGCCCCCTTTTTCCCGGGCTGCTTCACGCGCTACATCCAAAGCCGTATGAAACGGAAGAATGAGGGGGCAGGCTTCGCTGATTCGCAATCGCGAACGCAACTCCACTCCAACTTTTTCAAGGCCTTCAATTTCTTCAAATAACTTCGCAGCAGAAAGCACGACGCCATTACCGATATAGCACTTCACACCGGGACGCATGATGCCACTGGGAATCAAATGCAAAGCGGTTTTTACCCCATGGATCACCAAGGTATGTCCTGCGTTGTGACCGCCTTGAAAGCGAACTACACCTTGGGCGCTCTCCGTCAACCAGTCCACCAACTTGCCCTTGCCTTCGTCACCCCACTGGGTTCCCACAACGACTACATTGCGACCTTTGCTTGTATTCATTTCATCTACTTTATTAAAGAGCAATCACAACCCAGCGCCCGCCTTGCAGGGCGAGCTCGCGGTCACATTCAAATTCGTCTACTTCGCTTTCATGGCCTGGCAAGACACACACCACAGTTTCACCATGCTTTCGCAACGCTGAGATCGCTGCACGCAATTGCGCGTCTTCACCCCAAGGAGCACGCACCGCGGCTCGCAAAGCCAAGACAGGTGCCACAGGAACCAGCGCCTTGATATCAAGGCTAAAACCAACGGCAGGACGCTTGCGCCCAAAAATGGATCCGACTGCGTCGTACCGCCCACCCCGCGCCACCGCATCTGGTGCGTCAGCAGCAAAAATGGCAAAACGCACTCCGCTGTAATACGAATACCCCCGCAAATCCGCCAAGTCAAAGGAAACGGCGACCCCTTGCAGATGACTGGCTAACCACTTCAGGTGGGACAAAGCCTCTTGGATCGCAGGTAAATCAGGAAGCGCTCGCTGCGCCTTTGCAAGCACCTCCACATCACCATACAAATGGGTCAGTTCCTGCAGTCCCCTTGAAATAGTAGCGGGGCAATGCGTTGTCAAGGCTTTGATAGCACTGGTGTCTTTAGAGGCCAGCGCGGCATGCACTTCTGCGGTCTGGACTGGCGTCAATTGCGCTTGCTCAAGCAAGGCGTTCACTATCCGGGCATCAGCCATATCGACCGTCATCTCTTGGATCTGCGCTACCCGCATACTGTCAAGCGCCAGTTCGAGTATTTCAAGATCCGCCTCTAAACCGGAGTGACCATAAATTTCCGCACCCAGTTGCAGGGGCTCCCGCGTGGCATGGGGCCCGCTGGGTCGGGTATGAAGAACCGGGCCGCAGTAGCACAAGCGGGTAACCCCAGCCCGATTCAAGAGGTGGGCATCAATCCGCGCAACCTGGGGCGTACTGTCCGCACGCAAACCCATCATTCGCCCTGAAATTTGATCAACCAACTTGAAAGTTTGCAGGTCTAACGCCTCGCCCGTACCGGTCAGCAAGGACTCCAAATGCTCCAGCATGGGGGGCATCACCAGTTCGTAGCCATAGCACCGGGCCATGTCTAACAAATGGTGACGAATTTCTTCGATGTGGCGGGCCTCGGAAGGCAGCACATCGGCAATGTGATCCGGCAGGACCCAAGCAGACATGAAATAAATGGACAGCTGTTAAAACTGCGATTTTACCGGGCTAAGCACCTGATTTCTGGAATCAGATACGCCAAATCTGCAATTGAGTCGCGCTTACTTCTTTGAACCAGAGGAGCCGCTCCCGCCATTTCGGAAGACTTTAAAGAATTCCGAGGAACCGGGGTCCAACACCATCACGTCGCTTTTGTTAGCAAAACTGCTTTTGTAGGCTTCCAAGCTGCGATAAAACTGGGCGAACTGGGGATCCCGGTTGAATGCCTCGGCATATATTTTTGCAGCCTCGGCATCGCCCTCGCCTTTGATTTTTTGCGCATCGCGGTAAGCGTTGGCAATCGTCACCTCGCGCTGGCGGTCTGCGTCAGCACGGATTTTTTCGCCCTCAGCAGCGCCGGTTGAGCGCAACTCATTGGCAACCCGCTTCCGCTCGGCTTCCATGCGGCGGTAGACCGACTCAGTGATCGCCTCCACATAATCAACACGGGTGATGCGCACATCCACCACATCGACACCCCAAGGCTTAGCGCCGCGTACTTTGTCAAGAACCTCCGCCTTCACATCGGCCATCAAGTCTTCACGCTTCAAGGATAGGAGCTCTTTCACCGTGCGTTTGTTAATCTCTTCTTGAAATGCATTGCGAACCACCCGATTGAGTTGACTCGCGCCGGCGCCCTCGTTCAGGCCCACATTACGGATGTACTCGGTGGGCTCAGAAATTCTCCATCGAACATACCAGTCAATCACGACACGTTGCTTTTCTGCCGTCAGCATGGGTTCGGCGTCGGTGCTGTCAAGGGTCAGCAACCTTTTATCGATGTAGGAGACGTTTTGAAAAGGCGGGGGTAATTTCCAGTTCAAGCCGGGCTCGGTAATCACTTCTTTGATTTGACCTAAAGCGTAGACCACGCCAAATTGGCGCTGATCGACCACAAACAAGGTAGAACTTGCCAATGCCAAGAGCACCAACAGCGAAGAAAAAATCAATCCAATACGGTTCATGTGGTTCTCCTAGCGCACGTCACGTTCGCGGGTTCGAGCAGCATCTCGACTGCGGGGATCGGTGCTGGCGGCTGGAGCTGCGGGGGCAGCTTGTGAATTACTGGAAGGTGATGCGGCCGCTGGAGCATCTGCTGTTGCACTCATTTGCAAAATTTTCTCAAGAGGCAAATTCAACAATGTCGAGCCCTGTTTGGAATCAATCAGCACTTTGGTGACGTTGCTGTAAATTTGTTGCATCGACTCTAAGTACATTCGATCGCGCGTGACTTGTGGTGCTTTTTGGTATTCGGCGTAAATAGAGCGAAAGCGATGTGCATCACCTTGTGCTTGCGCGACGATACGGGCTTTGTAGGCATCGGCTTCTTCTTTCATACGCGAGGCAGCACCCACCGCACGGGGAATCACATCGTTGGCGTACGCTTGCGCTTCGTTCTTGGCGCGTTCTCGCTCTTGACCGGCTTTGAGAACATCATCAAACGAGGACTGAACCTGCTCTGGGGGACGAACTCCCCCTTGCTGCAAGTTAATTCCAACCACTTCAACGCCCACTTTGTAGCGATCCAAAATCACCTGCATCATGGCGCGAACCCGTGGTGCAATTTGATCGCGCTCATCAGACAACGCGGCGTCCATTTTCATTTTTCCAAGGACTTCGCGGACCGAGGTCTCTGCGGCCTGAACGACCGCCTCTGCTGGATTTTTACTTTCAAAGAGAAAGGCACGAGCATCGCTTAAACGGTATTGCACCGCAAACTTGATGTCCAAAATATTTTCATCTTCGGTCAACATGGCAGACTCTTTCAAGCCTGTAGCCTTCAAAACGTTATCGCGACCGACATCGACAGAGCGAATTTGGGTCACAAAAACCATTTCATGGCGCTGAATGGGATAGGGCAGACGCCAGTTGAAACCGGCATTGGCGGTGCTTTTGTATTTGCCGAATTGGGTAATGACGGCCTGTTGACCCTCTTGGACAATGAAAAAGCCCGTCCCAAGCCAGATCAAGAATGCCACGCCCAAAATAACGCCACCGCCAATACCTGCAGTTTTCATATCCGGAGGCATACCGCCGTTTCCTGGACCATTGGAACCGGGACCCTTGTTGCCGCCTCCAAATAAGCCGTTGAGCTTGCGATTGAAGTCACGCCACAACACATCGAGGTCGGGTGGGCCCGACGGTTGCCCTGCCCTGCGCCCTTCTGGCGCAGGCGGTGGTTTGGGGGCATCTTGCGCAGGTGAATCTTCATCTGTTTTGGGCTTTTCCGACCCATTCTCTTCGGAACGGCCCCATCGACTGTCGTTTAGATTAAACATGCCCAGCTTAAAAAATTTCATTATTTGCCTCTTACTCAACGGGTTTCCATTGTCCACAATTAAAACGCGGCCACACTGTTTTCAGGGGCATTGACTGTGTTGCCTCCATCCACACTATTTTTAGCAGCTTGCGTGGTTAAAAATTGACGCAGATTGTCCAATCCAACGGCCTCTTTCGCACTGACAAAAATACGGGGAATCTGAACAGAATCGATCTCAAATGTATCTTGGCGGTGGATCGGCAAATGGTCGGGGTCCATCGCATCTATTTTGTTAAACACGAGCAACTGGGGAATAGTATCTGCACCAATTTCAGCCAGTACTTTTTGAACCTGCTCAATTTGCAGTGCAAATTCCGGGTTGGATGCATCCACCACATGAATCAACAAGTCGGCGTCGACCGCCTCTTGCAAGGTGGCTTGAAAAGCATCAATGAGTCCGTGGGGCAGGTCGCGAATAAAACCCACGGTATCGGACAACGAGACCGAACGCGCCGCGCCTTCGAGATAGAGTTGGCGCGTCGTCGTATCAAGCGTGGCAAAAAGTTGGTCTGCCGCATACGCTCGGGCTTTTACCAGCGCGTTAAACAACGTCGATTTACCTGCGTTGGTATAGCCAATCAAGGAAATGTTGAATGCGCCACGGCGGTCCCGTTGCTTGCGTTGCGTCTGACGCTGGCGCTTGACCTTTAAGAGTTGGTCTTTGGTACGTTTGATGTTCGCAGATATCATTCGCCGGTCCAGCTCAATTTGGGTTTCACCAGGACCGCCACGGGTGCCAATACCACCGCGCTGACGCTCCAGGTGGGACCAGCGGCGAACCAAACGGGTACTCAAGTATTGCAGCCTTGCCAGCTCGACCTGAAGCTTGCCTTCATGGCTTCTGGCTCTTTGGGCAAATATTTCTAATATCAAAAAAGTCCGGTCATTAACTGGCAGCTCTAGGCGACGCTCTAAATTGCGTTGTTGTCCAGGGCTCAGACTTTGGTCGAAGAGCACCTCTTGGGCGCCATGCTGCTGCGCCAACAATTTGATTTCATCGGCTTTCCCTGTCCCTACGAATAAAGCCGCATCGGGGGCTCGGCGCTTGCATGTGATCGATGCCACAGGGGTTAAACCCGCCGTTTGCGCAAGCAGGCCCAACTCAGAAAGCTCTGAATCAAAATGGGGTAGGCCCAAATCAACGCCCACCAAGATGGTCCGTGCTTCTGAGGAGTCAGTTAAGGAAGTCAACGGCTAGTCAACAGTTAAAGAGGGCATGCAGCCTTGACAGGCTGATGAGACCTAAGAAGCCTCAACCGGCTCGCTGTTGTCACCATTACCCGGGATACTTACCGCACGGCCTGGAACAATCGTTGAAATAGCGTGTTTGTAGACCATTTGCGTCACCGTGTTACGCAGCAGAACCACGTATTGGTCAAATGACTCTATTTGGCCTTGCAGCTTGATGCCGTTAACCAAATAAACAGAAACAGGGATATGTTCCCGGCGCAGTGCATTCAAAAAAGGGTCTTGAAGAAGTTGACTTTTGTTGTTCACGATATTCTCCGTGTTTGAAATGTGAGATTTATAAGATACCACACGCTTGCGTCGACCTCAGTCGGCTCACGCGCAATGGGGTTAATTTAGTCTTTGTCCGCGTAAGGGTTAGATGCGGACTTCATTTGAATTCTCAAGGGGGTACCCACCAAATCAAATTCTTTTCGAAATCGCCCTTCTAAAAACCGTTTGTACGCGTCAGTCACATGCTCTAAAGAGTTTCCGTGCACGATGATGATGGGCGGGTTCATCCCCCCTTGGTGGGCATAACGCAGTTTGGGGCGGTACATCCCGGTTTTTTTGGGGGTCTGGAACTGAATCGCCTCCAATAACACGCGGGTCAACACGGGCGTTGGCATCTTTCGATTTGCCGATCGGTGCGCTTGGGCAATCGAGTCCCACAAGGGGCCTAAACCCTGGCGTTTTTTGGCTGAAATCAAATGGAGCGAGGCAAACTTCAAAAACCCAAGGCGGGTTTCGATCGACCGCTTTACCAACTCACGCTGGTATTCGTCGACAGCATCCCATTTATTCACCGCAACCACCACAGAGCGGCCGGACTCTAAAACATAACCTGCGATGTGCGCATCTTGGTCTGTCACCCCCTGAATCGCGTCGATTAACAGCAGCACCACATTAGCAGACTCAATGGCTTGCAGTGTTTTAACCACTGAGAATTTTTCAATCGCCTCAAAGACCTTGCCTTTGCGGCGCAAACCCGCAGTATCAATTAACTCGAACTTTTGCCCACCGCGCTCAAAAGGAACAGAGATCGCATCACGCGTGGTTCCGGGTAAATCAAATGCTACCAAGCGCTCTTCGCCAAGCCAGGTGTTAATCAAGGTGGACTTGCCCACATTGGGCCGCCCAGCGACTGCCAGCTTAATCGTCCCAGGATCGGATTCGGTTTGCGTTTCTTCAATCGCGGTCAACAGGGGCGACAGCGTCAGATCCAACAAGGGGCGAATCCCTTGAC